>JAQXQC010000001.1 GCA_029100965.1 Bacilli bacterium
TCTACTCCTTCTAGTATGTCAATTGGGTCTCCTACTCCCATTAAGTATCTTGGTTTATCGTTTGGCAAATAGCAAATTCCATCTTCAATCATTTTATACATGGTCTTTTTATCTTCTCCCACAGAAGTTCCACCAATAGAATAACCATCAAATCCTAACTTCACCGTTTCCTTGGCACTCCATTCTCTTAAATCTTGATATTCTCCCCCCTGCACAATCCCAAATAAACTTTGTCTAGGATTAGAATGTACCTTTTTACCTCTTTCTGCCCAGCGAAGCGTCCTTTCTGTACTTTTCTTCGCATACTCATAAGTAGCCGGATATGGGATACACTCATCAAAACTCATCGCAATATCACTATCTAATTTATTTTGAATTTCGATCGATTTTTCCGGGGTTAAAAACAACTTTTCCCCATTTAAATGGCTCTTAAAATGAACCCCTTCTTCTACAATATCAATAGGATCTCCTACTCCCATTAAATATCTTGGTTTATCTTCTGGTAGATAGCGAATACCATCATCAATCATTTTATACATTGTTTTTTTGTCTTCTCCGACAGATGTTCCTCCAATAGAATAGCCATCAAAATTTAATTTTGAAGTTTCTTTTGCACTCCATTCTCTTAAATCTTGATACTCTCCTCCTTGGACTATTCCAAATAGGCTTTGTCTTTCGTTTTGATGAACGGCTAATCCTCTTTTTGCCCATCTTAATGTTCTTTCTGTGCTTTTTTTAGCGTATTCGTAAGTTGCTGGATATGGTATGCATTCATCAAAGCTCATTGCAATATCACTATCTAATTTATTTTGGATATCAATTGATTTTTCTGGAGTTAAAAATAATTTTTCGCCATTTAAATGACTTTTAAATATCACTCCTTCTTCAGAAATATCTTTTGGTTTTGCTAGAGAAAAGACTTGAAATCCACCTGAGTCTGTTAAGATAGGTCCATCATAATTCATAAATTGATGTAATCCTCCTGCTTTATTTACAATATCTTCTCCTGGTCGTAGCCATAAATGATAAGTATTGCTTAAGATAACTGCAGATGAGGCTTCTTTTAATTCTCTTGGATCTAGGGTTTTTACTGTTGCTTGAGTACCTACTGGCATAAACATTGGGGTTTCAAATTTTCCATAATTGGTTTCTAATGTTCCATATCTAGCCTTTCCATCTTGATGTAATAATTGATATTTTACTTTCATAATATCCCTCTTTCTTACTTGGTATTATATCATTTTTTAACTGACATGTAAAACTAAAATAAACTGATTGACAATTCTACTTTTCATTATATAATAAATAATGTTGAAAGGAGATTTAAAAATGGATATTGAAAGAGAGTTAATATGTTTCTGTTCTTTTATTGAAATTATTAGTCCATATAATTCTTTTAAAAAAACAGAAGATTTAATCTATCAAAAAATTACTGATAATTATTATGAATTAGAAATATTAAATATTATCAATAATAATGTGAATGCTATTATTGTTGATAAGGTCAAAGAACTTGTTCCTACGATTCCTTTATCAGAAAAAAAGAAAAAAAGAATTGCTTTGGCTTCTTTTTATGATGATAGAGTAAAAGAATTTAAAGATGAAATTCCTTATAATTTATTGGCTATGCTTAATCAACCTTATCGAATTGATGGAAAAATGTTAAAGCGTGTTTTGGATACAACAGCATGTACAATGATAGGTAAATCTATTGATGCTGTAGTTAGAAAATATGTGGCAGATAATAAGAATATTATTGAGAAAAAATTAATAGAGGCTTATGATATGGCGATAAAAGAATATCAAAGACAATTAAAATTTACGAAAGAAAGTGGTCATTATTCTCAAGAAGAAATTCAAGAAACAGAAAAAGATTTAAGTTTTGATATTGATAGAGTTAATCAATTAAAAGAAAATTCTCAAAAAATTGTCGACTTACTTGTTACTGATGTGAATGATGCACTAGATGAATATAGTACTTCTGATAAAGTTTTTTACTTTTTTAATAAGAATACTTTGTTAGAAACAATAAAGCCACTTAGAAAGATTTATTTAGAACAATCTACTCATCAAAAAATAACCAATCAGGATGTTATCGAAGATACTAATAGGCGTTCTGAATTATTTAAAGAGGTTCCTGTGGATGAGTTTTGTCAATTTTTCTCTATTAAAGAAGAAAAAACTTTAAATTCTACTCCAAAGGTTCGAAAGTTATCGAATTCAAATGATAGTAATAAATAATGAAAAATAAAAACCACACCTAAATTTTGGGTGAAGTTTTATTTTTTTATTTAAAAAGTAAAAATCTATATATTATCTATTTGTTAGTTTATCTCCATTATTTATTATTTTATTCCAGTATTGTTCTCCTGTTATTTTGATTATCTTTTTTTTGATTTTTAAAAAGTGAGTAATTCCTTCTATTTTTTCTATTCGATGAATATCTGTTCCTAAAAAATCAATGTAATGTTTTTTTAACATATATGTTATTAATTTTTCGCTTTCTTTTCCATATGCACCAATAATGCTTGAATAATTGCTTTGAAATAAAAATCCTTCTTTTCTTAGTTTATCTACTATGGAATAATCTTTTTGAAAATAAGTATATCGTTCTGGATGAGCAATTACTACTTTATATCCTCTTGATTCAATATGATACAAAATATCTTCTAAGTTTAATATTTTATTATGAAACGGAAATTCTACTAAAATATAATTTGTATCATTTAAACTACTAATCGTATAATTATCTAATAAATTGGGTATTTTTTCATGAATAAATATTTCATTGCCTAAATAAATTTCTATTTTTAAATTCAGTTCTTTAGCTTTATCTTTTAAAGTACAATATCGATAGTAATTTTCTTCATAAGTACTATTGTAGTTACTATCCATAATAAAATGGGGTGTTAGAATTACTTTGTCGAATCCTGCTTTTTGCAACTCTTTTAATAAAGAAATTGATTCTTCTATCGTTTTACTTCCATCATCTACTCCAAATAATATATGTGAATGTATATCTGTCATGATTTTCTCCTACTGATAATAGTTAGAGTATTTTCCTCTTTTGGTTGTTGGAGCACGATTAACAATTACTCCTGCAATGTTTGCTTCTATTTTTTCTAAAGCTTTTTTTGTTTCATTTAATTCATCAATATTTGTATAATTACAAGCACAAACAATAATTACTCGGTCAGCACTACTTGCCATGATTAGAGAGTCTGGTAATCCATTAACGGGTACGCCATCAATGATGATTCGATCAAAATTTTTCTTCAATATTTCCATAATAATTTTATAATTAGATGAGTCTAATAATTCACTTGGATTAGGTGGTACTGTTCCTCTTGGAATGACATAAACACCTGATACTTTTGTTTTTTTGATATACTCTGCTAAATCTATTGAATCATTGTTTACTAATAAATTAGATAAACCTCTCTCATTAGGAATATTAAAAATACGATTAATGCGTCCTAATCTTAAATCACCATCTATTAATAGTACTCTTTCTCCATTTTGAGCAAATGCTACCGCTAAATTACTACTAATAAAGCTTTTTCCTTCTCCTGGTACAGAACTTGTGACAAGTAAAACTTTGGAATTTTTTTCATTCGCAGTAAATTGTAAGTTGGTTCGAATCGTTCGAATGTCTTCGCTGATATTTGATTTTGGTCTACTTTGTATTACTAATTCATCCTTCATCTTTTTCTTCCCTTCTTACTAAACTCTTGAACACTTCCTAAAATTGGTAAATGTAATTTTTGTTCAACTTGTTCTGATGATTTGATTGTCCGATCAAAGTAATACTTGATAAATACTACTCCACACGCTATTGTAATACCTGCTAATATATATATTAATAATTGTTTAGGAATATTAATATTATATGGTTTCTTATTAAGTATTGCTTCATCTAAAATATTAACATTATTCATTTTATATAAATCTAATACTTCTTTTGTAAAGTAAGAGGCTGTTACGTTAGCAATATTTTTAGCCATTACAGGTTCTTTATCTTTAACATTAATTTGAATAATTTCTGTATTACTTACTGCTGTTACAGATATTTCATTTGATAGTTCTTCATAAGTTAAATCTAAATCTAACTTTTTGATTACTTGATCTAAAACTCTTCTAGACTTTACTACTTCTGCATAAGTATCTACTAAATTTTGATTTAATACAATATCACTTTGGGTTATTGTTGTCTCTCCACTTAATATTACTTTGGTGTAAGAATTATACATTGGTTTTTGAATAAATATTGAATAACCACAGCCTAATAAGCAAACAAGGGTAAATATGATTATTAAAAGTCCTAATTTTGATTTATAATAACTTAATAATTCTCTTATATCAATTTCTTCCATATTACTATCATCCTAACTATTCTATGTTTTAAGTATATCATATTTTTTTTATATTGCCTACACTTTTGATTTGAAAAATACTTACTTTTATTTTTCATTATTAATGGATATTTATAAGGAAAAGTATGTCTCATTTTGTGTTTTTGTAAATTTCTAATATATTAAAAGTACTAATAAATATACTATTTAAAGTAATTTACTACTAAAGAAATTAATGATTATTACTTCTAGAAGATACAATTAAGGCACAAAATAAAAATAATAATATAAAAATAATTAGAATAGAAATGCTAATAAAAAGAAAGTATTTCAATAATATTCATCCCCTTAAACTTTTTTATTAATTTTAGCTACTCCTATTATAATCAAAAGTAATCCAAATATTCCTAAAATACTACTTGTTACAAATAAAATTTTAAAAATAGCATTGGTAATAGTAATAGCTAATTTTGAAAGAATACTACTGAATATTACAATGTGCTGTAATTTTGGTTGAATAAATATTTTTGTTGATAAAGTAATAAAAAATGTAGACAAAAGAGTTGAGCCTAGTGTTTTTAAAAAAACTTTAAATGATTTGCTAACTAGTTGCAATGAGGCGATAAAGAAGAATTCAATACATGATAATAAAAATAATACTTTCTTTTGATATTTAGATAATTTATGATAAGTATCTCTAATTTTTAATATATATTTTTTGGAATAAAGTATTTTATCTTCATAACTATCTGTTATTTGTTTTTTTAAGTTTGTAATACCTATTAATTCTTCTTGTGTCGCACTTCTATTATTTTCTCTTAATTTATTTTGGATTAATTCTTCAATATTATTAGAAAGACTTTTTGTATCTATTTTTAACTCTTGATTGTCATAAATATAATTTATTAAATTTTTTATATCATTTGTTACTTTTTCTTTGGTTAATATTTTTTCTTCTTCTCCAGTTAATCCTACTTGAATAGTATATCCTTCTATTGTAGATAGACTATCATAATATACTTCATTGTAATAGTCATTTCTTTCTAATATAGATAAAATATATTTTTTATTTAAGATAGTTATCGATATAATAATAGCTAAAAGAAGAATAGTTGTACTTAATATTAATAAAAATTGATTTGATCTAATTAATATTTTTCTGGTCATAATTATTCTCCTTCTATTTTTTTAATGATGCATATACAACGAAACGATATGGTGTATACACTACTGTTGTTGTTGGATAGCATGTATATATCATTAAAACTTCTCCTTCTCTTTTTATCGGAACTTTGTCTAATTCAGTATCTTTAATTATTTTGGTATCTTCTATAGTATAATGATAAGTTCCATAATTTGTTGTTACGATTATTTCGTCACCTAACGAAACATTAGGGAGATTTCTTAACATATTACTAGTGTTATGTCCCATATAAAGGATAGAGCCTCCTTCTCCAGGAAAATAACTAGCTATATATTGGCCTACTCCATATTTTAAAGTTTCATTATCATCGCCATAATAAACTGGTTGTTCTATATTTACAGAGGGAATAGAGAGGGTTGCATATTTTGTTCCGTATTCTGGATAAGACTCTAAATTCTTAGTTTCTAGATTTAATTTTACATCTTTTAAAACTTTTTTATTTGATTTTTCTGATACTATATCAATAATTTGAAATGTTTCTTTGATTGGAGAATAAAAAATAAAGAAAAAAAGTCCTATAATTAAAGAAGAACAAATAAAAGCAACTATTATTTCAAAAATAGTCGCTTTTAGTACTCCTTTTTTCTTAAGTTGATTAAGCATTATTTTTTAACTTTCTATATGCTGCTGAAGATGCTACGACTAATGCTAAACCAGATACAGCAATGTAAATAGTATAATCTGAACCAGTTGCTGCTAATTTTGTATTAGTAATTGGTGCAGAACCATAAGTTTTTCCGTTTGAACCTTTTACTACTACTCTTTTTGAGGTATTATCATAATTTATAGTAGCTCCTGCTAAAGTTGCAGCATCAGTTGCTAGTGTACGAATTTCGTTTTTTTGACTACTGCTTAACTTTGTTAAATCAGTAGTTCCAGCAGTATTCATAATCTCAATAATTTTGTTTCCTTTAGCTATGATTTGATCTGCTTTTTCTGAACTAATTTCATTATCTGCTAAATAACTTTTAACGATAGCAGCTAGTTCAGGACTACTTATACTTTTTCCTGCAACAGTAAAAGTTTTTGATGCATAATCAATTAATTCTTGTTTTGTTGCAGCATGTACATTTGATATAAAGCATAAAGAAACAATAAATACTGCTATTAATTTTAAACTTTTTTTCATCTTTCACATTCCCTTCCTATGATAATTATATCAAATAATCATTAAAAAGCAAGACTTTTTTATCATAATTCCAGGATAAAATCATAAACATTGGGAATTAACTGAATCAACTAATCTTTTACTTTTTCTGGATTTTTTCTTTTTATCTATTAAAATAAAGATTACTGATGATAAAAATGCTCCACTAGTATCAATTAATACATCACTAAATTGGCCTGTTCTTCCTTCAACAAAAGTTTGATGATATTCATCTGTTATCGCAAATAAAAAACATATTAATATTGTAATAGATAATACTAAACTATATTTTCTTTCTTTTTTAAAGTTTATTGCTAATAAAAAGTTTAATATTAGAATAGCTAAAATAAAATAAACACTAGCATGTGCAATTTTTCGAATTGGTTTATTAAATTCTTCTACTAATTTTTCTTTTTCATCTGTAGAATAATGATGATGAGTAACTCTACTAGTTATCTCAATTATTTCTCCCACAATATTTTTACTTTTTCCGTTAGATTCATTGGTATTCATACTAGATAGATAAAAAATAGTTCCCATCCATAATAGAACAAAAAAAAGTAAAAAGGTTATAATTAAATTTTTCTTTTTCATATGGCATCACTTTCTCTCTTTTTTTATTTTGAAAGTAAAATACTTATATTGATTTTACATTTGTATAAAAATAATTATAATAATGCGTTTTACTAGTTAAAATTTAAAACGCTTGATATTGCTTTAGTACCACTAATATAAGTTAATATATTGAAACACAAAAGCTTTATTTTTAGGCTTGGTAAAAGAGAAATTATTGAATTAACTCTTAACCGTTCAATATCAAAATGTTCAATAAGTTGTAAAAAAGTAGATTCTATTCTATGCCTTAATTTTGAAATCAGATTTCTAAATGGTTTTGACAGTTAGTCTTTACTATTACTTCTTTTTAATGTATATAGATTAATTTCTTTTCATCCCTTAATTCTTTACTAATTCTTCCAACATATCCTTTATCACCAATTAAATTTTGAATATTTGTTATGTCCGATAATTCATGTAATGCCTCTCTGTCGTCGATGTTTGCTTTCGTTAATAGGTATTCTATTGGATTTCCATATAAATCTGTAATTACATGAACTTTCATTCCATAGAATTTTTCTTTTTTACTAGCATAACGCGTTAACTTTTATATTCTTTATTAAAATCATCAAAAACCATCAATATACCAACTGTAATAAAAAATAAAGCATAACATTGTATATCATACAATGGATTACCACTAAAACAATATAAAACAAAAAAAATATTATATCCAATTAAAAATAGCAAAGAGCTATTATTTTGCTTAAATAATAATTGTTTAGTATTTTTTAACTCTTTTAGAAATATTATTATTTCTAAAAGAAGAAAATATATTAACCCAAGAATTCCTGTTTCACATAATAATTGAAGATATACATTATGACCATCTATATATTTTACACTATAGTAAGCAGTTTTTGAATTATAAATATAATTTTGATAATATTCACTAAAGAATCCCCATCCATTTCCAAAGAAAATATGTTTTTTCCAATTTGTTAATGAAGATTCATATAGTAACTCTCTTCCCGTTAACAAATTTGACTTATCATTAATGGACTCTTCAAACCTATTCACTACATTTAAAACCTGAGGTAGAAACATTGAAGACACGTAAATTAATATAATAAATGAAAAAATGATTATACAAATATTCAAAACTTTTTTAGATAATTTTTCTCTCTTATTGTATAAATAAGCAAAAATACATGCGATGGTACTGAATAGCGCTTGTGCTCGTTTTCCTGTAAGCATTAATGAAACAAATGATAAAAGTACCAAAATTATACTTTTTTTATTCTTTTTATCAATTGATTTAACAAAATAATATATAAACGCAATCGCTAAATAAATTCCATTTGTACTATAATGTGCTGTAATTCCAGCATTATATCCACTTCTATGCCAATAATTCAATAGACTCAGAGTTGAAACATCATTACCTGCTATCCATTTAATTATATTATTCAAATAAAAATCGGGAAAAATTTGAACAAAAAGAGTTGCAACAATATGCTCTACCAAAAATAATTCTAATACTTTATATATTTTTGGTATTTCATCACTTCTATAAAAACTTAAAATAAATGGGATAATTAAATAAATATTAAATAAAACAGTATTTAAAATTCTTCCTTGTTTAACATAATAATTATTAGATAGTTCAAAAAACATTATTAAAATTATTGAAAAAAATAGAAATATTTGTTTCTTTGTAATTTTTTTTCTAAAATGTAAAAAAAATATTATTGAAACTGCTATTAAAATTGAAGATACCATAAAAATAGAATTTAAAAAGATTTTATTGATTATAGTATAATTAAATGGAATAATTAAAATTATAAACCAACAAATATATTCTAATAAATCTTTAGTTTTTATTTTCATTTTTTTCTTTCCTTCCATTTAATTTTTATATTTTTTTGCAATTTTAGATTTCTTAACATTTCATATAATCCAACTTTATGAAGAAATATTTTTATCTTATATTTCAAATTAATTGGTGTATATTTTTTTATTATAAACTCAAAACCATAATTTTCATAATCTTTTTGAAATTCATCGTATTTCTTAGGCTTAAGTGTTGGAGAATATAGAGCAGGTTGATATATTTCATATTCATTCTTTTTTAGATACTCAAACTCTCTTTTAATATTATTAAATACTTCATGACCTTGTTTAGAATTTAAAATAACAAGAGAAATTCCGTTACAATCATTAAAGGTCCCTAAATTACACTTAAATTGATGAAAATCTCCTATTGTAATATCCGATATCCTTTTCATATTTGAATATTTACATTCAAAACATCCTTTACTAATAAAGTAATCGAAATTTAAATAAAAAACATCTAAATTACTTGGCATTAAATATTGCTTACCATTTGCAAATGTTAACAACATTGTATGCTTACCAACTCTTTCATTATAATTTGGATTTATAAATTTTAAATTTCTATCAAAATCTTTTTTATTTTTATATCTCATGTTAATATTGACTATTTGTGAATTAAATTTTTTCTCCATCATTTTTTTATATTCATCATAAAATTTTTTACTTGGAGTACCATGACATATGACATCAACAAACAAAAAATTATCAATATTATACTTATCTAAAACTTTTTTTACAATCATTATTTGACATGGAGTACCACTAAATAAAACCCTTATATTACTTTGAGAGTCAATCTTCAATTGATTAAAAACTGCTGTTAAATTACTATTAGAATATTTTGAACCCTGCATCAAACAAATATCTTCAATTCTATCTATACGCTTATGAATAATATTACAATTAGAATCATAAACCGCCCCATAAACGACTCCTCCATTTTTTAATATATATAATGCTAAATTATAAAAAACACCCCCACTAGATGATTTTAACCTAATTTTATCATTTTTATTTTTCACAGCATAAAAAGATTTATTCATTTTTACTTCCTACCCTTCTTTTTATAATTTTCTTCACAAATTTTATAGAATTTACATTTATTAACAATGCATATATTATACTTATCATCATACCAAAGACTTGAAATTTTAAATCTCCAAAATAATATATTGGTAATAATATAATCAAAATAGCTGTACTACTTATCAAAATTTTAATATCAAATTTTAATTTAAAATACTTTTTATTAATGTCAATATAGCGATATATAAACATTATAAAATATGCTAATAATGTTGATAAAGTAGCTGCATATAATCCTAAGTATTTTATTAACAACAAATGACTAATAATATTGATGATAGCAGATACAATTGAAGTATTTGAAATTGCCCTAGTATTTTTTTTTGCAACATATATTGCAGTTTCTAAGGCTACCAAAACATTAAATATGGAACCAATCATAATTATAGGAACTTGATAATACCCATCATAATAATTTGAATCTATCATAACAGAATAAATAACCGGCATAAAAGCAATTATTCCAATAGCTATAGAAACAAAGAACCGAGTTGCAACATTCATCATTTTATTGTAGTAATCATCTATATCTTCATCACAAATATGTACCGATATATTTTCTAACCAACTCAAGTGAAATACATTATAAAAAGTTATATACACAGATGAAAATTTATGAGCAGATGCTAATATACCATTAGTTGACAAACCTAAAAAAAATGATACTATGATTCTATCAGAAGCATTAAAAATCCACCAAGAAATCGAATTTGGAATCAATGGAATTGAATATTTCCATAATTCTTTTAATTTTTCTTTATTATAATATTTATAATTTATATATTTATATATTTTTAATTTTAGAACAATATAAATAGCACAAACTGCTTGTCCAATTGCAGTTCCAATTAACATTCCATATGCTCCAAACTTAAATTTAACAATGAATAAAATGTTGAAAATAATTGTAAACATTGCACTCATAAAGCCACTTATTGAATATGTTTTATTATCGCCAAACCCCCTCGAAATTTGTTGAAATAAAGAAGAAAATATATAAAAGAATAAATTTATAACAAGAAACCATTTATATTCGTTATGTATAAATAGTGATAAAAATACAAATATAATGATATAACAAAGACACTGAATTACAATTGTAAAAAAACTCGTAGTTATTATTTCTTTTTTTATTTCATTGTTTTCTCTTGTATCCAATAAATTTCTAAAAACCGCTTGCTCTATTTGAAATGTAACAACAGGTAAAAATATTGATACTAAGGTATTTAATAAATCAACTATTCCATACTCTTCTGTAGACAATACCGCTGTATAAAGAGGCAATAAAAAAAATGTAACAAGTTTAGTAAAGATATTACCAATTGATAAAATCAATGTGTTTTTTATTAAATTTTTTTCTCTATTCATTTGGCACCTCATTAAATGTTATTTAATAATTTTTTAATAGATTCTTTTCTATATTTTAACAACAATTTATTGGCATTTGTATAATTTATAGAATTTTTATACCTTGCTGTTTTTATCTCACTAAAAGAATTATATATAATATCGTTTAGTTTTAATTTTTCAGTTAAATTTGTAATTCTAGATGATAATCCTTCAGGTGGAAATACAATAATTTTTTTATTAAATATAATTGAAAAAGATGTTGCATGAAAAGAAGTAGTTATAATATACTCTGCATTATAAAGTAAAGTTAAAAATTCAAGGGGATCACTCCTAAACTTATTAATTTCTCTTCTACCAAAGTAATGCTTTTTAGAAATATTCACAATTTTTAAATTTTCTTTTTCACTAATATATTTTGCAGATTTAATTACATCAACATTAGGCATATAAACAAAAATGTATTTACAATCTATTTTTTTATGATCTAACTTTTTTTCCCATTCTTCTTTATCAATTAATAGTGTAGGATCTAATACAACATCCACATTTTTATTTAATTTTTTATCTATTTCTAATTTTCCCGTTTCTTCCCTAACAGATATATAGTCAAACTTATTCAAACATTTTCTAATATCATTTAAAAATTTACTATCCAATTCATTTTTCCCAATACTTGCAGCATATGATATTTTCTTAGAATTATCTGAAAAATTTAAATAATAAACATCATCCAATCCATTAGTTAAATCTGTATTCCATATTTGATCACTACCTGCTATCAATGTTGTATTCTCGCCAAAATCCTTATCTTTTATATTTTTTTTTGAATATTTTTCAGTTAAATGTATATTATGTTTTATAAATTTCCTAAATTTAGCATTTCTACCACATAGCTGATTGAAAAAAAACATTGCAGAAATAAATGATTTCAAATACAATTTAAAAGATTTCTCATTTTTAGGATAATAAAAGATTTTATAACAATCACCTATAACCTTATTATCATAATTTAATACTTCTACATTTATGTTGTTTTTTTCTAAAGTATTTTGTAGTGCATAACATTGCAAAACAGCTCCATAATTAAATGCATTTTGAAACGTAATAATTATACTATTTTTATCCATAATTAGACTCCTTTTATTTTAATTTAAAATAATAATTAATATTTACATATCTCTTTTTCAAAATTTTTCATTGATCTATTTATATCCCATTTTTTCACTTCTTTTTTTGCATGTTCTAGTAATTGTTTTTTTAAACTATCATCTTCAAATATTTTACTTATTCCTTTAAATAATTGGTTTGCATCTTTTGATTTACAAATTATAGCATTATTTTTATTTGCATATTCTAATGGCCCAAAACAATTAGTCGTTACAAGGACACATCCACAAGCCAATGATTCTAATCCTGGTAATCCAAAACCTTCATGCAAACTTGTACATAAAAAAATTGAACTATTATTTAAAATCTCAATAACTTCGCTTTCAGAGGCTTTTTGTGTGTAATTTATCCAAGCAGGCCACTCCTTTGGTCGTTTAGGATTACCAAACATATTAACAATTAAATCTGGATAATTCTCTTTTAATTTCAAAAGAGCTTCTAATCCATATTTACATCCTTTCATTTCATCTAAATGATAAATCATTGAAATTGAATGTTTATACCTATCTTTATTTTCCTTAATAACTTTAAATTTTGATAAATCAATTCCATTGTGAACAATAACACTTTTAGTCTTAGAATGCTTATCTACAACATCTTTTAGCCATCTTGAAATAACAATGTTTTTTTCACAAGCATTATAAGACTTATAAATCTCATTTTCTTTATTCCACCAAATTTCAAAGCCCTGTATAAAATATATTTTCTTTCCTTTACTTCTCGATAATTCCATAGATTCATTAACTACAATAGGTGAAGTAAGAATACATATTTCTGCATTTCTAACATTACAATCTTTAATACTTGAAATTCCATATTGTTTAATTTCTTTATTCAACTTGAAATAATAAGGATATTTTTTTAAATATATTTTTCTATATAACAACATTATTTTATTTGGTATTTTTTTATTATTTTTTCCTCCCTGTAAATTATAATAAATAATCACATCATTACCATTTTGCACTAAATAATTTGCATACTGAAAAATAACTTTGTAACCGCCAGCTATTCCCCTAAAAAAGTTCAAAAAAATATTGATTTTCACTAAAATCACCTGCCTATTTAAATTTATCTTTTAAGATAACATATAATTTAAAATACGGAAATTTAATTTTAAATAAACATTTCATAAATCCAACTTTCCATTCTGAATCTAAAAAATCTTGCTTTAAACTTTTGGGATGGAACATATAAAATAATAATTTTTTGCAATCACATAATTTTCTCACCTTTATGTTTTCCGTATATATATTTCCCAAATTTTTAGCCATCTTATACGTTGGATTTATACCTATATTAATAAAATTTTCAGCAAATAACTTTTTCTTATTACAATAAATATATTTTTTTAAATTTAATACATCTTTACAAAACAATAAAGTACCATTTTGAATATTAATAATATCTTGATTATTAGTATTACTACCATTTCCTAAAACATATGGTGGCGTTATATTATCATCATATGATATAGTGCTACCATGTAAAGCAGACATAATCAACTCTATTAATGCCATAAAGCTATATATTTGTTCAAAATAACAATTATTATTCTCAAAAAAAAGATAGGTTTTAAAATTTTTATTCAAATTAGTACCATTTAAGGAATTCAGTCCAAAATAATACCCATATAAATCTTTATCAGTTATTTCTATCATCATATTTTGAGTTGTTCCTCTCCATCCTAAATCAACTATTGCTGTTTTTTCGTTATAATTTAGTGAGTTTACATATGCCAAAAAATTACTATATTGTTGTTTTCCAAATAATTTTATCTTTTTCAGCATAAAATTATCATAAAATTTTTTAAAATTAATATTTGAAATTAGTTCATCATATGAATATTTTTTATTATAATCTAATTTATATTTCAAAATTTCTTTTTCTATTTCTTCTTTATTAAAATTTATATTACATAAATCAAATAATTGACAAATTGTTATTTTTCTTTTCGAAACAGGAATTAGCATTTTAAAAAAAGTAAATTTATTTTTTTTATATAAAAATGGCAAATAAATACTTTTTCTAGATACATAGAAATAACTATTTAAAATCTCATTTCCAAAATACATATCAAAAATTTCTTGAATCATTTTCATATCTCTAGCACAAAAAAGTAAATTTTTAATTTTATCCTTTTTAACACTATCATATAACCAAAAAATAAAATCTAGACACAAAGGTCCAACAATTTCATACCCCAATTTGGTATAATAATTACTAATTTTATTTTCATTATTATTAATAAATGAATAAATAATATTGCATGAAATATCATCATAAAAATCCTTATTTTTTATAAATTTGAAATTAGAAGAATGTTTTTTTATATGAAATGCTTTTATTCCAATTTTACATGGAGATATAAAATCAGCTTTCCAACTATCTCCAATATGTATAATTTCTTTTCTATCAATTTTCAAATCTTCTAAAACGTATTTAAATAAATTTCCTGTAAGTTTAGTCTTTTTTATTTCTGATGAAATATAAATTTTGTCAAATTTAATAGAAAATTTATTTAATATTTTTTCTATTATTTCTTTACATAAATACATATCAGAAACACATATAACTTTTTTATTTTGTTTTTTACAATAATTCAAAATATCAACAAATTCTAAATTTATTTGACATAAATCTAATTCTGTTTCAAGTTCTAATTTTTTTACTTTTTCTTTATCAAATTTATTAATATTAATTTCATCATATATTTCATCAATTGTAATATCTTCACTATTTTTATTTTTGTTTCTTGCATTTTTTTCAGCATTGATTCTAATATTTTTAAAATCTTGAATTTTATTATTTTTATTTGTTTGATTGTATTGAATTTCCACTATCTCAAAAATATCAGTTGGTTTATAGCAATTTCTTTTTATTAAAGTATCAAAAATATCAAATGAAATTACATCATGAACATCTATTAAGTTTTTAAGTCTTTTACTAAAAACTTTTCCCATATTTTTTCCCCCTAAATTTAGCATTTAAAAATCCTTTCACTTTAGCCATTTTATTTATTTTTTCCATATAAATAAATCCTACTTCCTTATATGAAATATTATTTTTTTGCAAATACACATCTAATAAAAGTTCTGATATTCTTCCATAAAATCTACTATGAAAGCTATTATACTTAGACATATCAACTCTTTTTTCTAATTTAAATAAAATATTAAATAACCATTCACAATAATCATCACAAATTTCTTTTTTCATAACAAACATATTAAACATGTGAGCACTCGTTCTTTTATGAAGTCTATCAAAATATTCCAAATATTCTGGATATATTTCTTCAATTATTTTTCTAGTCATATCTAATGGTTCAACATACATTGTATGGTCATAGTGGCTATATAAATTTTCAATAAAATAATTCCGTTTTTTGGGTAATATAACATCCGTATTCTTTAACAACTCTTTAGTCTCTTCTAGATTCATCACATTACAAAATTTATTTTTTGATTTTTTCTTTAAACAAAAGTGCCTTCTATAATGCACAAGTCCTAAATAATCAAAATCAAGATTTTTCCATGCCCAATACAAACCTGTTAATTCACAAAAATATGAATTTTTATCAGATATATTATCCCCTGTATTGTCCTTCACATAGCCTAATTCTTTTTTACCTTCTGAGCCAACATGTATTGGAATATACATTTTATCATTGGGCATTTCATATTTTTTATGTGTAGCAACTATAACTTTTATATTGTCATTGACTTTCATTATTAATACTCCATTCTATTACTATGTTTATATATATCAAATACTAATTTAATTCTGTATCATAATATACTCAACAATCTTTTCTCTAAATATTATTTTTTTTAGTGAATCATCATACCTATCTATAAAATTACTATTTTTTTCCATTGTATCTATCAATATAATTTTTCGCATTTTATTCATAATCATCAAAAATTTCAAGTATAATAGTTTCTTTATAAACGTATTAAATCGTAAATTTCTCAATAATTATTGAAACCAAACAATTGTCATAAGGTCATTTATTTATGTTTTCAAAAAAAGGTCATCGTTTTATACAATGACTTAAATTCTAATTTTAATAATATTTATTATTGTATAGCAACAATTACATATAAAATTACTCTATCAATCGTTTGATAATACTATTTTGCACCACTTTTCCAAATAACTGCTTTAATTGTACAAAAAATACATTTTAAATCTAATAATAAAGACTTGTTTTTTACATAAAAATATTCTAGTTCTAATCTTTCTTCATAAGTTGTTCCTGATCTACCATGACTAGCCCACCAACCAGAAATTCCTGGCCTCACTGCTTCATAAATATTATGATTACCGTTATGTGCATCTAATTCTCCTTTTAATAAAGGCCTTGGTCCAATTAATGACATATTTCCTTTTAGCACATTAATAAATTGAGGTAATTCATCTAAACTTGTTTTCCTTAAAATATGGCCTATTTTAGTTATTCTAGGATCATTACTCAATTTTTGATATTTATTCCATTCTTTTTTATATTTACTTTTTTTTAGTAATTCTTTTAATACTTCATCTGCATTATATATCATAGTTCTAAATTTATATAATTTAAATTCTTTCCCGTTTTTTCCAATTCTATTTTGGCAGTAGAATATTGGTTTAAAATCTCCAGTAATTATAGCAATAATTTTATAAATTATTGCTACTATAATCACAAAAATCATTCCAATCATTCCTACTAAGACATCAAATAATCTTTTTATTATGTTATACCCTAATTCTTTGACTTTAAGTATAATCTTAACATTTTCTTTATTGTTTAATTCTAATTCATCTAACTGCGAAAACATACTTTACTCCTTTTCTATTCTTCCTTCCCCACTATTTTTCTTTTTTTAAAAAGTTCTGTTTAATTTAATTACTGATAATTAAAAATCTGTGATATAATTGATATAGCCAAATAAAAAATAAAGGAAAGGAGATACTCTTAATCAGTTAGTCTTCCTATATTTTTTATTTGGCGATAATTTATATACTGA
>JAQXQC010000002.1 GCA_029100965.1 Bacilli bacterium
TCCTTTCATTGCTAGAGTATTCAACACCATCATAAATCAAACTATATGTAGAACAAGCATCAATCTTGGTGCTATATTTTATACTATTTTCAAGGGTTTCTGCAAATTCAAAAGTGTTCCTGTATTTACTCCAAGATTGCATGAGTTTTGAACTACTTGTAAAAACGTTTGAGCTCCGTGACCTCCATGTTTCCAACATTTTATCCTAGCGCCATCAACATTAACAGATCCACCATCATAAAAGGTATCTTTTTCTAAATCTACTTTTTCCTCTTCTAATGCTGTTGCTAAGGTAACAATTTTAAAGGTACTACCTGGCTCATAGCTAGCCCAAATTGCTAAGTTACGATTAATTTCTTCTGTCTTATATTTTTGATACTCATTTGGATCAAATCCTGGTCTAGAGGCTAAACCTAATATTTCTCCTGTTTTTGGATTCATTGCTATTGACCAAGCTCCATCAGCATTATATTTTGTCATCGCATTATCTAATTCTCTTTCCATGACACTTTGAATATCATATGAAATGGTTAGTTCTACATCTATTCCATTGGTTGGTTCTACATAATTTTCCACTTTTTTTAGCTTTTTCCCTTTGGCATCACTATAATATTGAATTGCACCAGCTGAACCAGTTAAGTAATTATCATATTGTAACTCTAATCCACTTAATCCTTGATTGTCTATTCCTACATAACCTAATGTATGACACAATAACTTTTCATATGGGTATACTCTTTTTGACTCTTTTACCAAATATACTCCCTCATATCCTAAACTCTCTATTTTATCTGCTTGTTCATAGTTTAATCTTCTACCTTCTGGATGTACTCTTTCAATAGAGGAACTTTTAAAGATATGCTCTCTAATTGCTTTGATATTGCAATTTAAAATTGTAGCAATCTCTTTTGCAATTTGTTCTTTCTTATTTGTATCAATTTGATTAGGAATAAATACTAGAGATACTGTTGTTAAATTATCAGCAATTACCTTTTTATCAACTGTCATAATCTTTCCTCTATCGGCTTCAATTGGAAGATTTCTACTCCATAGACCATTAGCGTAGCGATTTAGTTTTTGATAATCAATTACTTGTATATAAAATACTTTTCCAATAATTAATAAAAAGCATAAAATAATTACTAATAAAACAATCCGAATTCTTTTATGAATATATTTAGAAAACATTATGATCACCTATTAAATGGTATTAATGTTAGAGGAAAAAAATACTTATCAAAAACTTTACTCAAAAAAAAGACAAATGAATATTGGGCATTCATTTGAAAAATATTTTCATTTGTTATCATTTGCCTTTTTTAAAATATTTTCTATTTGGGTTTGTATTTGTTCTTTGGTAAATGGTTTGGATAAATATCCGTTAAATCCTTCTTTTTTATATTTTTCTTCAGCACCTGCTAAAGCATCTGCTGTTAGGGCAATTATAGGAGTATGAAAGTCATCTATTTTTTTTAATTGATTTAATGCTTCTTCTCCATTCATTACAGGCATCATAATATCCATTAAGATAATATCATAAGTAATTTTTCCTTCTTTTATCTTTGTTAAACATTCTAGTCCATTACTACATTCATCTATTTGTTCTATTTTCAAAGATTCCAAGAAGTTTTTTGCTACCTTTCGATTTAATTTATTATCATCAACAATGAGTATTTTTAAATCCTTATCAAGAATATTTTTTGTACCTTGAAAAACAGTTTCTTGAGGCAAATATTCCTTATCATTTTCTAGTTTTTGAGGAAGAATTACCGTAAAAACTGAACCTATTCCTACTTCTGATTCAACTGTAATTTTTCCTTTCATTAATTCTACTAATTTTTTGGTAATGACGAGACCAAGACCTGTTCCTTCAATAGTTGAATTTTTTTCGACATCAAAGCGTTCAAATTTGGTAAATAATCTTTTTAAATTTTCTTTACTTATTCCTCTTCCTGTATCTTTACATACAATTTTTAGATAATAAGCTTTTTCTTTAAGTATTCCTGTTATTTCTAATTTTACTTTTCCTTTGTCGGTATATTTAATTGCATTTGATAATAAATTATTAATAATTTCTTTGATATGACTTTTATCGCCAATTAATTTTTGGGGGATATCTTTTGCAATATGAATTTCTAATGTAAGATTTTTTTCTTTTAGTCTAGTTACATATATTCTAACTAAATTTTTAACTTCTTCTTGAATGGAATAAGAGGAAGAAGTAATTTTCATTTTATCTGATTCTATTTTATTAATATCCATAATATTGCCAACAATTTCTAATAAGGTATGGGAAGCAAAAACAATGTCTTCTAAATCATCCTTCATTTCTTTAGGGCAAATTTCTTTTTCTTGTATTTCTAAAGATAGTCCTACGATAGCATTTAATGGTGTTCTTATTTCATGGGACATTGAGGATAGAAAATCACTTTTTGCTCGGTTAGCTTTCTCAGCTGTTTCTTTCGCTAAATTTAATTTTTCTATCATTTTGATATCTGGATTTTCGATAGTAAAATACATAATTAGTAACATATAAGTAAAAAAGAAATTTTCAAACATTACATTAGGAAAGAACTTTCTTGCGATTAATCCTATAATATACAAAAATATCAAGCAAATGAAAGGAATATCTTTTTTAAAACAATCTTTATTTTTGATAAAAATAATTGTTGAGGAAAAGACAATAAGACCTAGATATATTATTGTAGAATATAATGTAATATCATAAGATAGTCCGTAGCCATCTAAAATGAGTCCTTCATTAATTACAGATAAATTTGTAAACATGATGAGTAAAAAAACAATATAGAAAGAAAACATTAAAATATTAGTTATTCTTTTTTTTAATTTTTTATTTATTTTCATGATAGCAATATTATAGCAATTAATATAGACTGTCATTAAAATTATTAAGGACATATATATTTTTTGTAAGATAATTGTTCCTAATTCAAAAGAAAATGTTTTGGCAAATACATAAGTTAAAATAGCTAAAACTGCATCAATGAAATTGATAATTAATAATCTAGAATAAATTTTTGTTTCTTCTATTGTTGCTCTTTTTTTACTATAAAAGATAATTATTAATAAATATGCCAATAATAAAGTGGCAATAGGTAATATTAAAATTTCCATAAATCACCTTTTCTATTTTTTAGGGTAATTATTATTTTATCATTTTTAGCAATAGAGTGCAACTAAAAACTAGACAATTTTGCCTAATTTTTGTGTAAGTGTAATTTTTTAATTGGCGCAAATACTTCATCATAACTAATTTCATTAGGGTCTTTATACATTGTTTCTAAAACATCTTCTAGTGTAAAGTTGTAGCTGCATTTTTTGACGATTGATTGTTGATAATTATCTACTGTTTGATCTTTTACAACGTCTCTTGAATATACTCCTACACTTTCCCAAATATGCCATTTTTCTGTTGCCATTGCATCTCTTAATGTTTGATTTAGAAGATTGGTATCTATATTTTCCATGTCACTAGTGATGATATTTTTTCCAATGCTTACATAAAAATGATTTTCTATTTGTTCAATAGCAATTGGAATTAAGTCTGCTTTCGTTTTTACAGCAATGTTTACTGCTCCTTTGTAAAGTTTCATCACAGGTAAATTAGGGCTAATATTCCAAGCACCTTCTGGATAAATTAGAAGATTTCCTCCTTTTTCTAAAAGTTCAATTGATCTTTTTTTGGCTATTCCTCGATCAATTTTATCTCTTGTCTCTAAGCAAATGACTCCATTTAGATATAGAAGTAATCCTTCTAAATTGCGATAAAGTTCTTGCGGATCACCTAAAAATAGATAAGCTGGATCTTTTATTGCTTCAAACGTTCTTTGAATGTCATTGCCTCCAATATGGGTACAAGCAAAAACTTTTGGATGATTATTTTTTACTCGTTCATCTTTTAGAACAGTTACTGTTTCATGACTAAACAAGCGATCAATAATGACAATTTGTAATAATAATTGGTGAATTTTATTTCTTATTCTAATACTTTTCTCAGAAAGAGGAATTTTCCCTTCTATTGCTTCTTTTCTTTGTTCTTTATAATATTTAGCTAGTTCTTCTATACTTAGTTTTCTTAGTTCTAATAAACTTTTTTTATTCAACTGCATTGCCTCCCCTTGATAATTAGGCTATATCCTATCACAAAAGAAATTTGATGTCAATAAAAAAAGCTTTTCCTAAAAGCGAAAAAACTTTCTCAATTATTCAGATACTTCTAAGATAAAATCTTCTGAAGTATTTTGATTTTCTTTGAAATTTTTGTCTGTTTCTTCTTGTTTCTGTTCTCTAGTATCAACAGTACTTATTTCTTCTTTTTCTTCAGAAACATTCTCCGTTTGGGGAAGAAAATTATTTTTTACAATAACATCAGTAGAAATTGTATCTTTTTTCTTTTTTAATTGGATTTGTAATAATTCGTAGCCACTTTTAGAATTAGAAAATCTATCACTTGAAAAAAGATAAATTCCAAGACTTGCAATTAAAAACAATATGATTATTATACTTAAATATTGGACTTTTCTTTTCATTATATCACTTTCTTTTCGACATTATTATACTAATATAATGAAAAAAAAGCAAGGAATTTTAACTTTCCCCTTTTGCTTCTTTAAAAATATTTGCATCATAATAGTGAACATCATCATTTAATTCTTTTAGTGTTTTTGTACTAATTAAGAAATAATTATCTCTGGTAATGTTTTTATCGCTAACGGGATCATCCCAAGTTAAGTCTAAATGTAACCAAGTTCCATCTAAATAAACTAGATTCCAAATATGTTGATCGTTACTAATTTTATAGTTAATGATATTTAATTTATCTAAAAATAATTTCATTGCATCTGAGTATCCACTACAAATTCCATAACCTTCGATCAAAACTCCATATGCTGTATTAGAATGATATGTTGTATCATTAATATTCTTGGTTTTTAAAGTATCATATTCTGTATGATTTATAATGTAGTCATGAATGGCTTTAATTTTATCTTTAGTACTCATTTCGTTTGTTATTGTCTTTTTAATAATTTCATCTACTTTAGCATTTAGTTCTTTTAATTCTTCATCTGTATAAGTATGTTTAATTTCCACTTTAATAATATTATCATCAAAATTAAAGATAATACTATCAAAACTGTTAAAGGGGTGAACGTAGTTATTTAAAATACTCAACATGTTGGTATCGCTAGAGATTGCTTCCATGTCTGTATAACAGTTCTTATAGTCTTTTGCACAGTAACGTTCTGATTTTGTTACTCCTGAATTAATTAAATAATAAATTGAATTCATAATTTCTTTCATCGAATGAACTTCTGCCTTTTCATATGGCTCAACATAATCAAAATGATCTTCTAAAAAATAGGAGTTTTCTGCTGTTGTTCCATATTTTCTTTCGACAGTTCTAGAAGTGAGCAAAAAATCAATATCACTTTTAAAAAAAGTACATACTGTAATAAAAGTTATTACAAATGCACCTACAGATATAATAATTTTTTGCCCTAAACTCATAATCTCACCTATTTCTAGCCATATTTCTTAACTTCTAGTAATATTATAGCACACGAAAAATAAAAAAAGAAGTAATTTTTACTATTTTACTTCCATTTTGTTAACTTTTAGTGTTAAACGAGATTTTTCTCTGTCAACTTTATTTTTATGAACCAAACCTTTTGACTTTGCATTATCTAAACTTTTGATTGCAAGTCTTAAACTTTTTTCAGCTGCTTCTTTATCTCCTGCTAAAACTGCTTTATCAGTATTTTTAATTGCATTTTTAACAGTTGATTTTAACATTGTATGCTCTAAAGTTCTTTTATTAATTTGCTTAATCTTTTTCTTAGCGTTTGCTACATTTGCCATGTTTTCACTCTCCTTCCAAATTACTACATACAATTTTAACAAAAAATTAAGAAAAAGGCAAATAAAATCTGTAAAATTTGTAAAAAATATAGCTAATGAGGTGATTTTTTTATGAAAAATAGGATTAATTTGGAAAATTTTAATATTAGAACTGATTTAATTATTGATGAGGATGTTGAAAATAAAGTTTTAAATAAAGAACTTATTAGTGATAATTTGAGTATTTCTTATATTGAGGTTACGAAAGAATTAAGTACTTTGCTTAAGAAAAAAGAAGGAATTTATATTACTTTAGAGTTTCAAGATATTACTAATCATGAAGATAAAATTGAAATTGAGAAATATTTATCTAATGAAATAAAGAAAATACTGAAAGAGATGAATATTAAGGATTATGATGACTGCTTGGTTATTGGTCTTGGAAATCGTGATAGTACTGCAGATTCTTTAGGTCCTCTTGTTTTGGATAAAGTTATGGTAACCAGACATTTATTTTTACTGGATGTATCAGTAAAGAAAGGAATTCGCTGTGTTTCTGCAATTTGTCCTGGTGTGATGGCAAATACAGGAATTGAAACTTCAGATATTATTCTTTGTCTAGTAAATAAAATTCAACCTAAATTTTTGATTGTTATTGATGCCCTCGCCTCTTCTTCAATTGATAGAATTAATAAAACGATTCAAATTACTAATACTGGTATTCATCCTGGTAGTGGAATTGGAAATAATCGAAAAGAAATTAGTTTGGATACGATTGGAATTCCGGTTATTGCTATTGGGGTTCCTACTGTTGTAGAAAGTTCTATTTTGGTTAATGATACAATTGATTATTTGTTTAAACATCTTTCTTATCTAAAAAATCATTATGATGAAAATAAATTAGTTTTTTCTCGGAATAGTAAAAAGTACTTACAAAGAATTCAAGAAGAAAAATTAAGTGATGAAGAAAAAGAAAAAGTTAGTGGTATGTTGGGAACAATTGATGAAGAAAAGAAAAAAGATCTGATTATGGAAGTTTTAAATAACATTGGCTATAATATGATTGTAACGCCAAAGGAAATTGATTTTCTGGTAGAAAAATTGAGTGATACAATTGCGAAGGCAATTAATGAAAGTCTTCATCAAGTGGTTACTAATGATATGGAATGAAAATAAAATGGATTTATTTTTGTATATTTGATTGAAAACAAACATAAAGTTACTTAGAAATAAGAGATTCTTCAAATTGAAGGAATCTTTTTCTTTTTTAGAAAGCAAAAAACTCACGAACTTTTAAGTCCGTAAGTTGATTTCAAATGGAGCAGGTGATGAGAATCGAACTCACGTCAGGAGCTTGGAAGGCTCTTATTCTACCATTAAACTACACCTGCATCAAATAATACTTAATTTAATTATTGCCTTTTTGCTTAAGACATTTATAATTATAAAGGAAAAAAACTAAAAAATCAAGTATTTTTAGTTAATTTATAGAAAAAATTTAAAATATACGATATAATTCTAAATAGGTGATATATAATGTTTGAAAATTTAAGTGATAGATTACAAAATGTGATGCATAAAATTAAAGGATATGGAAAGATAACCGAAGAAAATATTAATGAGATGATGCGAGAAATTCGATTATCTTTACTAGAAGCTGATGTCAACTATAAAGTGGTAAAAGAATTTACTAATACAGTAAAAGAAAAAGCTTTGGGTGCTGATGTTAATCAAAAACTTTCTCCAGGTGAAGAATTTGTTCGGATTGTTAGAGATGAATTAACAGAACTATTAGGTGGAGAAACCGCTGAACTCATGATAAATAAAAATCCTACTATTACGATGTTAGTAGGACTTCAGGGTTCTGGTAAAACAACAACGATTGGAAAACTTGCTAATTATTTAAGAAAAAATCATAAGAAAAAACCTTTATTAGTTGCTTGTGATGTTTATCGTCCTGCTGCCATTGATCAATTAAAAACATTGGGAAAGGAATTAAATATTGAAGTTTATACTGAAGGAAAAAAAGATCCAATTGAAATTTCAAGAAATGCAATTTTGTACGCAAAGGAAAATGGATTTGACTATATTTTAATTGATACAGCTGGTAGACTTCAAATTGATGAAAAATTAATGGATGAACTAGTAAATATTGAAAATGAAATTCACCCTGATGAAACATTATTGGTTATTGATTCGATGATGGGACAAGATGCAATTAATGTGATTACAGGATTTCATGAAAAGTTGCCATTAACTGGAGTTATTTTAACTAAATTAGATGGTGATACAAGAGGTGGTGTTGCCCTATCTGTTCGCCATTTAACTAATTTACCCATTAAGTTTATTGGTATTAGTGAGAAAATGGATGGATTATCGGAATTTCACCCTGATCGTATGGCATCTAGGATTTTAGGTATGGGAGATATTTTATCCTTAGTCGAAAAAGTGTCTGATGAAATTAATGAAAAAGATGCTGAAGATATGGTTAAAAAGATGTCGAAGGGAACTTTCGATTTGGAAGATTTTTTAAATCAATTAAAGCAAATAAAAAAACTAGGTCCATTGGAAAATTTATTAAAATTATTGCCTGGTGCAAAGAAAATGGGATTAAATAATGTAAAAGTAGATCCTAAGAAAATGGCTCATACAGAGGCAATTATATTATCTATGACTCCATATGAAAGAAAACATCCAGAAATATTAAAAGCGTCTAGAAAGCAAAGAATTGCTAAGGGTTCTGGGACAACTGTTACTGAAGTAAATCAACTATTAAATCAATTTGAAGAAATGAAAAAAATGATGAAAATGATGGGAAAAGGAAATTTTAAACTACCATTTTAATTGAAACTACTACTTCCCTATTCCTTTTATTTTACATATAAAATACTGAAGGAGTTCTTTTCCTAAAAGAGAAAACTTTTTTAGTATTTTTTTAATAATAAATGATAATCGTTCTTCATTTTCTAAATTAATTTAGAAAAAAATCAAATAGTAAAAAACTATTTAATTATATTTTTTTATTTCTCGTTTAAATACATTATATCAATATCTACTAAAGTATTAATTCCTTCAATTTTTCCATCGTTACATATTTGCCACAAGTTATATTCTTCTTTATTTTTACTATCAGTTGTATAATGAGCTAACCATGTGTTATATTCTTCTTTATACCAAACGGTATCTAGATAATACTTGCTAGAATATAACATTGTTTGATATCCTCTTGTTTCTAATGGAGCAAAAAAGGCATTTGCTATTTGATTTAAAGTATGAAAACTAAGATGATAACTTGTATACTGACTCCAGTTTTCCCAATCAAAAGCAACAGGGAGAGATATATGATATTCCTTTAGATTTTTTGCTACCCATTCCGCTTGTTTTTTTGCTTCGTTTGTGCTGGTTGCATGAGAATAAAAATAAACGCCAACTTTCATGTCTTTTTTTAAAGCCTCTTCGATGTTATGAGTAAATTTTGGGTCGATTTCTATTTTTCCTGATTTTTTTGATTGTCCCCCTATTTTAATCATAAGGAAGTCTACTCCTTCTGTTTTGATTTTGTCAAAGTCAACATCTTCTTGCCATTTGGATAAATCAAGGCCTATTAAAGTTTTTTTGTTTTTGTATTTTTTATAGATATCTTTAAAGTTGGTTCTTGTTAGTGGTTGAGAATCTCCTTTTATAGAGGTATCTTTTTTTTCAGAAACAACTAGGGAAAAAGATTTGCTAGTTACATTGTTACTTTTATCTGTAGCTACGATTTTTAAAGGATACTTCCCTACTTTGTTAAAGTCATAGTCTCCTGTAATCTGACAAGTGATGTTATCATCATAATCATCAGCACAAAAGATTTTATCTAGTAAATTATATTGATTTCCTTTTTCAGCAAAATAAGTACTATTCACTACTACTGTTGGGGGGGTTACATCTTTGATTTCTACTAAGGCATATTTATTTTCAATAAAACCGTAATGGTTGTAATAAGAAATTTGGACTTTTCTTTTACCCACTGTATTTGTATCTACTAAGGAATTAATTAATAATTTTCCGTTTAGTTTTTCAATTAAATCTTTAGTATGTACAGTTTCTCTAAAGTTATAAGTCATATTTTTTTTCAAAATTAAATCTTCGGTATTTGTAAAGTAGAGGTATAAAATTAAAGAACATAAAAAAAGTAAGGATATTGATAAGAAAACAAGTAGTTGGATTTTTTGTTTTTGAATATTTATTTTCATTTTACCACCTCAATATGTTCTATTATATCATTTATATTTTTAATCGTAAATTATTATTTTTGGGTAAAAATTTTTATCGTTAGTTTTTTTCTTTACTCTATCCTATACTTATTGTATTTGATTTTGAATTAAAAAGTACTAAATTAAATTTGGATTTTCTAATTTCTTTGTTCTTTTTCTTCCATGGCCTGCTAAGGTAGGAACAAAGTCTTTGTAATGATAGTTTTCTTTTTTAATTTGATTATAGGAGTGTTTTAAGTGATAATACTGAATTAGCATTAATGTCATAATATAGTATTTTTCTACGGCTTTATCATAATCTTTTTGTATGATAGAATAATGAATATTTTTTAAGGCATTTTGGTAAAGACCTGATGCCATTTCTTTTTGGTCTTTATCTTGTAAAATTTTATTGGCAATTATTGGACCAATAACATCATATTCTTTCAAGGTATCATAATATTTTTCATCTTTTTGTAAGACATTATCACGGAAATTTCTAAAATCATCTAGAAGTTGATCATGGTCATTTAATCCTAAAATTTGGCAACAAACTGTTGTGATAAAGCATCCACTTGATTCTTCCTTTCTATAAATTGGACACTCATCATAATTGTAATCTCTACAATATTTATAATATTCTGCTTCTGCTACTCTTTGATTGGTTTTATTACACCAATAATCTCCATTAAATTGATAGTAACTGCATGACATTGTTATTCCTTCTTTCTTGATAGTTATCATACAAAAAGAAAAGCACTTTGTCAATCGGAAAGTGCTGGTAAATAATAAGAAAATAAACTATAAAAGATTAAAGCAAATGGTTTGCCTATTAAGATGATGAAAATGAATGTTTTTAAACTCATTTTGCTTAATCCTGCTATGTAACATAATAAATCATCAGGAAGACCTGGTAAGAAAATTCCCCAGAAAAAGATGGTTGGAAATCGATTGTTTTGGATATATTTTAAATACTTATTAATAGTTTCTTCTGGAAAGAGTTTTTCTACCATTTTTATGCCGTAAATTCTAGATAAAAGAAAAGCAATTAGTGAACCAAGAGCAAGACCTATGTAGTTATAAATAAATCCTAAAACTGGTCCAAAAGCTAAAACACCAGCAAGGCAACTTGCTCCACCAGGAATGACGGGGAATACCACTTGAACAATTTGTATTAAAATAAAAAATAGACAAGCAAATATACCAAATTTTTTCATGTACTGAACTAAAACTGTTTTATCTTCTAGTATTCCTAATTTAAAGGCATAAATAATAAAAGCAATTAGTAGTACTGTTGTAATTATTGTAATGATATTAAAAATTCTTTGTAGTTTGTCTTTACTCATGTTATCACTTTTCTTTCTTTATTTAACCTACCTATATTATATGAGTTTTTAAATTAGCTTGTCAATTCTTTCGGCTTCTTTTTCTTAATTTACAGTTTTGTTGACTTGAATTTTCTTGTCTTTTGGTTAAAGTGATATATTCTTTAGTGATGTGTTCTTTGGCCATTACACTAAAGAGATCAAAATCAATATTTTTAAGACTACCATATTTTTGATAGGCTAATTGATAGATTAATTTTTTTAATTCTTCTATTTTCTGTTTACTGATATCCCAATACTCTAATTCTTCTATTCTTTTGAAGATAGCAGCAAAACAAATCATATATAACGGTTCTTGATATTTTTTCTTTTTTATGAAATGGACAGAATTCATGATACCGTCCGTAATTTTAAAGATATCTAATATTTTATCGTTGGCTTGATAATTAATTGAAGAAACTCCCCTTTTACTATCTCTTCTGTAAAAGTAATCGTTATTGCTTACTTCTAAAATACTTTTTGCTTTTATGCTAGAGGTTGTAGTAAAGAGAATATCTTCCCACTTACAATTTTCAATAAATGTTTTTCCTTTTAAGAAAGACTTTTTAAATAATTTGTTGCAAACTGATGGGCTTAAATTGGGAAGTTCATTTACTTTCTTTTTCTTTGTAATTAATCGAATTTGTTTTGTAACAGCAAAATTTAGATTCTGGTTTAAGTAGCGGTTATCTTTAACAAATGTTATTCTTGTTTCAATAATATCTGGTTGTTTATTTTCTACTGCTAATTTATACATGACTTGATACATTGTATTACTTACATAATCATCACAGTCAACGAATCCAATATATTCTCCAGTAGCGAGAGTTAGTCCCCTATTTCTTGTTGCCCCTGTTCCAAGATTTTTTTCATTTTGATAAACTTTTATTTTAGGACTTTTTTGGGAATACTCTTTTAATATAGCAAGGGATTTGTCGGTTGAAGCATCATCAATAGCGATGATTTCTATTTCCTCTAATGTTTGATTTATTAATGAATCTAAACAGTCTTTTAGGTATAACTCCCCATTATATACTGGAACAATAATACTTACCTTATTTCTTTTCAAAAATACCACTTCCTTAAGAGTATTTTTATTATACTACAATTTTTTCGTTTGGGGCAAAAAAACTAACTTCTAGTTAAATTTTACACTTCCCCGTTCTTAATTTCAACTTTTGGTTGTAGTATTTTTAAATATATTTTATTTATGTTAAAATTAGGTAAGAAAATTAATAAAGGTGGTAAAAATATGAACAAATTTGATTATGATGATATCGTGACAAAAATTAAAATTTTAGAATTAAAATTAAAAAGAAATTCTTTAGAAAAAGAGCGTTATACTACTTTAAAGAATTATAGTTTTTCTTTGAAAGAAAGAAGAGAATGGGATGAAAAGTATAATCTTTTGGTAGAGGAAGAAGAAGCAATCTTTGCCCATTTATATACGGTTTATGAAGAGTTTGCTCAAATGATAGCACTTAAAAAAAAGCAATAAGTACTATGCTTTTTCTTGGTTATTTACTGTATATTCATATAACATAAATCTTCCTTCTTTATGGAGAAGTTTATAATTTGGTGATGCTGCTAAGATTTGATTTAAATCTGTATCTTTATAGATTAGAATATGTGTTATTCCATATTTTTGGAATACTCTACCATATTTTTCAGTAATTTTCATGGATTCATTAAAGATGTCTGTTTTGTGATTAAATGGTTTAGTATATAAATCACTTCTTGAATCAACAAATACTTTTATATCTTTATAAATTAGATAACTTCCAAAGTCGTACTCATTATAAAGTTTGACTTTTTTCATATCTAAATTTTTTTGCATATAGTCTACCATGGCTACTGGATAAGTATTCGCATCTATAAATTGTTCTTTACTATTGATGTTATAAACAATTCCTGAAGTAATAATAATGGTTACTAAAACAACAAAGACACTGTACCATGGTAATTCAAAATCTAATGTTTTGTTGCTGTTGATTAATCCAATATTAGAGATTAATCGGCATAGATAAAACATTCCTATTACTGCTAGTAGGGCAATATGTCTTACTGATAGAAATGACATGAATAATAATCCTAAAATCATGAATAAATCAGAAAGACGAATTTTTACTTTGGTAAAGATTAGTGGAATAAGTAATATACATAAATAGCCTATTACAAAAAAGTTTTCTATTAATACTAATGGTTTATGTTCATTAATATATTGCATTGTATTTCCTTGTAATATTTTGATAAAGTAAGTATAGGGTACATCTCCAATAGGCGTTAATAGTCCCAATGGTAAACTGATTAAGAAAACTAATCCTAAATATTTGATATTTTTATTTTGAATAAGGTCTATCTTTTTTTCAAAAATTCCTAGTTTTGGTTTGTTTTTGATTTTATTTGTTATTTTTGTAATGAGATATTCTGCTAAATATGGTAACATTAAAATGAAATAAAATGGCCATACAGCAGCATGAAGGTTGGCGCTTAAAATACTGATTAAGAATAGTCCTATCATATCTCTTTTTTTGCCTTCTTTTAATAAATTTTCGATTAAGATAATTTCTATTAGAAATAGTAGATAAGTAATTAGTTGTGCTCTTGCTGTTACGAATCTTGCTAACATAATCATAGCTAAAATACTAAATAATAAACTAATAAAATAGCTTTTGTTTTTCTTGATATTTGTAAGATAGAAAATGATTCCAATAATCATAAAAATCAGTATTGTAATTTGATATAATCCTTGTAATCCTCCTGCTTTATATAATTTATAAGTCATTACGTCATATAACCAATGTGGATAAGTGTATGCTAATTTGTGAATAGAAAAATGATCCTTCATGTCAATTCCATTTTTTACGATTGACTCTCCTACTTTAATGGTATAAAATGTGTCGTTTTGAAAACTTCTTGATGTAAATGCGGCACAAATCATTAAGATAATTAAAATGCTCACGATGATTAGTGGTTTTTTGTTATTTTTCATTGTTTTCCTCCCATAGTTTTTCAGGGTAAATTCCCTCTTTAATTAGTCCCTTTATGTATTCTTTTAATTTCTCCATATCTTCTTTGTATGTCATTCCATGAAAGGAAGATGTAGTTGATAAGACTTTCATGTCTGAGTTTCCTTCGTCGATTGTTTTTTGGACAATAGATGGTAAATAGAATTCTTTTGTTTCTAAATTTTCTTCTTGAAGAAGAAATTCTTTGAAGTATTTTGTTGCCTCATTAAAGATTTCTTTAGTAAAGCCAAATAAATTTAGAGATACTAAAGTATCTTCGGCTAATTCTTGGACTTCATCTTCATAAGAAATAATTTTATTTCCTTGGCGTTCAATTTTTCTACATTCTGTTACTTTTTTTAGAAATCCATTCTTTAATTCACAAACACCTCTTGATACACTTCCATTATCGCTTAAAGTATTCTTTAATAAATATGCTACCATTGCATAATGATTTTTTTTAGCTGGTTTTATTTCTTTTAAAAAACTTCCTAATTTCATAAAAGCGTCTCTTCCATAAAAATCATCGGCATTAATCACCATAAATGGAGCATCTACTTGATTTCTACTTGCTAGTAACGCTTGCCCTGTTCCCCAAGGTTTACTTCTCTTTTGCTCTACTTTAATTGGAGTATCCTCTAATTCTTGATAGACGTAACAAACTTTGATGCATTTTTCTATTCTTTTTCCAATTGTTTTTCTAAATTCTTCTTCCATTTCTTTTTTTATCACAAAAATTACTTTATTCACTCCAGCTTTTCTTGCATCATAAATTGAGTAATCAATCAAAAACTCCCCATTTGGGCCTATTGGTGTAAGTTGCTTTAATCCACCGAAACGGCTTCCCATACCAGCTGCCATTACTACTAAATTCACATTATCCCTCCTACTATTTTAAAAACAATTAAGAATATAATTAACCCTATTAGGAAATAAGATGGTTTGGAAATGATTATTTTTCTTTGATCATGACTTTTCATTTTTGGGGTGTAAATTCCTTTTTCTTTTAAAGTAATTCCTAATACTTTCTTTTCTGATAAATCTTCTTTAGAAATTACGGTAAAGGAAGTGCAATCGTCTAGATCAAGATAAATTATATCATTAGGACATTTTAAGAAATAAATTATCATCATGATATCTCCAATAGAACTTGTGATATTTAAAATGGATAAAAAGATAATTTCATAAGAATGAATGATTAATCCAATGAATAGTGTTATTAAACCTAAACATATTACCGGTAATGATAAGGCAATTAAAATATCTTTTTTGCCAATATTTTTCTTACACATGCAATAGAAGACTCCTTTTTCTAACGATATTCCTAATGTAATATTTTCTAACTTCACTCCTTTTATTCGTAAAAAACCTATTCCATGAAAAAGTTCATGAAGAATTAAATAGAAAAACATTGCTAAAAATAACTCTATCAATTCTAAATGAATGGTAAGATTTTGATTCTTTTCCAATAAATATATGGGAACTGATATTATTGCAAAAAGAATTATTGCTAAAATATTTAACCATTTCATCTCAAAGGTATACGTATAATAATTTATCTTTTTCTTCATATCCTAATCACAATATCATTATATCATAGTCTTTCCTTCTTCAGGTAGGAATTTAATTAGTAGTAAATCAATGCGATAAAAAGTGGTTCTTCGAAATTCGGTAATCCTAAAAAGCTATATCTAAAATTTAGATATAGCTATGTAATTAGAAAAGATTTTTGATAAATTAATTTTTTAATAAAGTTTCTGATAAGTCAATTCTTTTCTATTTTGCGATTCATTAATGGAATTTTGATAGAAGTCTCCTATTGTCTTTGTTAAAAAATCTAGATTTTCTTTTAATTTTGTGTTATTGATGATGGATGGATTTTTTAAAAACTCTTCATAAATCTTATGTAAAAAACTAGAAGATTCTTCTTTTGTTAGTATAGAAAGAATGGCTTCTAAATTTATTTTTTCTTTTAAAGCTTGAATTGTTTTAGGAGAAAAGTTTTCGTTTAAGATTTCTGATATGATTTTATTTATCCAATCATTGCTTTGGGCTCTGTAAAAGTATTCTACCTCTTTAGGATTTTGATGGAATAGAATACATTTTTCTCTTTCTGATGAAGTAAAATCTTTTGTTAATTTAGGATTTGCTAATAAATGTTCTGATAGTTTAAATTCAAATAAAGTTTCATAGTAGCAACGCAATAATTTTTTCTGCTCTGTTTTTGTTTTGGCTGTTTGAAGATTTTTATCTATTCTAGAAAAGAAATGTTTTAGATACTCTATATCATATTGTATTTCGATGGCAATTTCATTTTCTAATTGATTTTTTTGAACATTACTTTGCATTGATAGAAATGGATTAAGATATTCTGGTGTTAGAAGGTATCCATTTATTCGATTAAAGATGAGTTCTTTTTCTTTTTGAGGATAATTTTTTCTGTTAATCAATATTTCAAATTTTGAGTAATACTGTCTAAAGTTATCAATACTTACCTCTAAAGATTGGTAAATTTTATTTTCTAAATCGATACACATTTTTAACATTTCTAAATCATCTTGATATTTTTCTTCTTGATTTTGACATCTATCCTCCATTAGTTGTTGATATATTTTCCAGATGGTTGATGCAAGATTAATCCATTCTTCTAATTTTTTATTTTTCTTCATGCCACATTCACCTCTTCTTGTGTAAGTATTTTAGCACAAAATGAAAGTGATGTAAATTATAAACTTTTTAAGCATTCTTGAAAATACTGATCATGAATAATGTCTGAATTTTGAAAGTAGCCTTCGAAATCAAAATTTAATTTTTTATTGTTTCCTCTAATGTAATAGACCATTCTAAATGCATAGTTAATAATTCGTTTTAATTCTCTTTTATCCATCATGGATAAGTCAATATATGCTAAATTATTAAAGTTTTTATCAATGCAAAAACGCATAAAGCGATAACTATTACTAAGAGGAATAGGATATTTACCATTTACTAAAAATTCTTCATTATGAAATTCATAATCTTTTTTTTCTATAAAAAATAAAATATTTTCTACTACACTTTTAGCGTGATTTAATTGAAAGAAATCAATATACTGAACAATTGGTACTTTATTTTTGAAGAAATATCCTAGCATTTTTTTGTTTTCAATTAGGTAATGATTGATGTGTTTTCCATCTGCTAAAAAGTCTTCTAGTTTAAATTTATAATTTTTTTCTTTGATTTGTTTTAAACTTAAGTCAATTAATTTATCTTGTTCTTCTTTACTACTTACTTGATTGACTGCTATCCATCGAAAATCATTTTGAATTAAATAATTCATAAAGAGATAATTTTCAAAGAAAATGGGATGGAATGGATATTTCATAATATCGATTGTTAATTGGTTTTCTTCTAGTTTTTTGGTTAAATAATTGATGATATTATTTCTAGATTCATCTGATAGATGGTGCCAATTAATGTAAGAAATATTATTGATGTTATCTTCGATTAAATATTCAATAAAATCTATGTTTTCATTTAACTCATTAGCGATTACCTTATTTTGTTCTACTACTTCCAAAGCCTTAGGTTTTTTCTTTAGAGAAGCGATGATTGTTTTGGTTAATAGATTTTTACTGGTAGGTGTAGTTTGATTTAAGATTTCTTCTGTTAGATATTCAATATAACAAATATTATTTTCTATTAAATATAAAATAAAATCAAAATTATTTTTTAGTTCTCTAGGAAGGGTATGATCTTTTTTTAGAAATACTTCTAGAGAAGCGTTGTTTTCTCTTGCTTTTACTAAAGATAATTGAATTAATTCTCTTTGTTTAGATAAATATTTTTCATTGTAAACTAAATATTTTATATTTTTAAAATCTTGATTTACTGCATAGTGCATAAAATCTATATTTTGACTTAAGGCTAGTGGTAATTTTTCTGGATAGATTAATAAGTTCTCAATATGAAATGAATTATTATTTTCTTCTCTAGTGGTTAAGTAATATGACACTAAATAATCTATTTTTTCTTGTTCTAGTTTAAATTTATCAATTAAAGATATGTTATTTGGATTTAATTCTATAGCTAGTTTATCAAAGTAATAACAGTTATAGAAACTAATTTCTTCATTGTTTTGGTAATATCTTGATTCTTTTGTATTAAAGTAAGTATCTATTGGAAATGAGTTATCTAGTTTGGTAAAATACTTATCCAGAACTTTCCTTTGGGTATTTTTATTTAATTGAAAAAATTCTTTTGGATGGTAAGATAGATTGACTGGATCTTTTAAAATTTTGTATTTTAATAGAAATATAAACGACTTTATCATTTTTTTTGCCTCTTTCTATTCTATAATTATTTTATCAAAAAGAAGAAAAAAAGAAAAGTAGTTTTTAATCAAATTTACTAATCTCATCACTAAAAACATCTCTAGCATTTTTGAGAATGCGAATAAAATCTTCTTGGGACATCTCTTGATTATTTTGACTTGTATCTTGAATAGTTGGATTAGAAGTGTTTTTCCAATCCCTTCTAAAATTTTCACTTCCTGATGTACAAAGTGTCTGTCCTATTAACATAAAAAAATTCCCTAAGGCATTTTGTTCGTTGCTATTTAGTCTATCTATTAATACATAGCCAATTAAAAAAGCTGTAATAGTAATTAGTTTAGAGGTTTTTCTATTTTGCTTATTCATATTACAGTATATGTTATTTTACTTATTCTTAGTTTAAATAATTACGGAATTTTTTTAATTCTTCTAAAAGTTCTTTTTCAGTATATTCTTCATTTTTTTGTTGATTTTTACTGGATGATAATAATTCTTTATAGCTAATAATTGCCGTTTCTTCTTGTTTTTTCTCATAATCAGTAAGTTCTATTGTTTGAGGCTTGATTTCTTGTTCTAATTGTTGAGATAAATTTTTCATATAATCTATTTTTTGATTATCAGACTGATTATTTTTTTGCTGCTTACTATTTTTATCTTGTTGAATAAAATCGCTAAAATTTAATTGTTCAGTATCGGAAAGAGATTTATGATCTTGATCCATTATATTACTTGGTTGAATTGGAGATTCTTTTTTAGGAATCGTATAAATTTTTTGTGGTATAGTTTCTTTTTGTGTGCTTTTTTCTATCACTTTTTGAACGTCTTGAAATTCTTTTTTTAATGATTCTTTAGATTTAGGTGGGAGATTTTCGTTAGAAATTTTTTTCATAGAATATACATCTTTTTCTTTTGGAAAGTCTTCTTTTACTTTAGTTTCATCTTTTGTTAATTTTTTTCTTAATTCTTGATTTTCTTGCCATAAATGGGCAGAAAAAAAGAAGAAAAGAAAAGTTGTAAATAGTAAAAAAATTTCTATCATCTGAATCACCCTACTTCATGAATTGTACAATGCTTGCAACATAAATTGTTGCTGTTTCTACTCTCATTATTTGTTCGCCGAATGAGATGGGAGAATATCCAGAGGATAAAAGAACTTCTTCTTCTTTTTCCGTGATCCCCCCCTCAGGACCAATTACGAATATCATTGTAGCACATTCTTTTAAATTCTGTAAATAGTTATATTTTAATTTTTCACACCTTTTGGTGCTGCAAACGAATTTATTATCATATGACAATTGGCTTAATTCGTTAATGGAAATAGGTGTGTAAATTTTTGGAATTGTAGTTCTTTTTGATTGTTCGGCTGCTTCTTTAGCAATTTTCTGCCAGCGTTCTTGCTTTTTTGGGATTTTTTCTTCTCCTAATTTTACAACGCTTCTTTACATTTTTAAAGGAATAATTTCTTTTACTCCTAATTCTGTTAATTTTTGAATAATTAAATCAAATTTTTGTTCTTTTACTAAACCTACTGCAATGGTTAGTGAGTATTTTTCTATTGAAGTATTTTCTTCTGAGGAAATAATTTGTACTTGATTAGAACCTGGATTAATGATTTCACAATGATATAGGTTTTCTTCATAGACACATTCTATTTTATCTCCTTCTTTATAGCGCATGACATTCTTGATATGATGTACATCAGAATTTTCCAGTATTAAGAAGTTTCCTTGCTTTTCTTTTACAAAATAGCGTTGCACTTTTTCTCCTTAAAACTGATCATTGATTTTTCTTTGCAGTAATTTATTTTTTAGTACTTTTGTTTGTTCTTCTAATTCTTTTGCAGTAAGAGCATTTAGGTAGTTTTTCATTCCTTTTAGTTGAGAACATAAATTTCTTCTTGCTTCTGTTAAAGATTTGGAATTTAAATCTTCGTTAGTGATAGTTATTGTTTCTTCTCCATTATTGTAATAACTTGTTTCTCCAACTTTGATATCTTCTGTTGAAATGAGTTTAAATTTTGCTCCAATAATTTGCTGAATATTTTTTAGTTGAATTCCATTTGCATATATTAAAAAATCTTCTCCAAGAGTTAGTTCTTTTGCTTGTAATGTAGCAGGGTTAGAAACTACTAAATGAGTTTTTTTGGCGAAGTTTACTTTTTCTGCATCTAGATTTAGATATTCTAAATAGTCTAAATTGGATAACTTTGCTAAATTATAGTCAATAATTTCTAATTCTTTTACATTCTTATTAGCTACTAATTCTATGTCTTTTCCTCGATAAAAATAACATTTAATCTCTTTGTCTTTTTCTTCTTTTAATAATTTTAGGTAAATGCTTTCTACTCCATAAGTACTGATTGCAGGAAAAAAGTTTTTTAAATTTGGCTCAAGGATAATAATTTCTCCTCCAATAAACTCAATTTTTTGACCATAAAATGTACAGTTTTTAAAGATTGCTGTTTGTCCTTCACCTAACTTGATTTCATGGCTATAATTAGAGGGGAATTCTATGTTATAAAAGTAAATTTTTTCAATATCATCAGATAGTTCAAAATTATTTTCTGGGTCATATCCTCTATTTTTATTAATTGTACGATAGACTTTATAGATATTAAAATTATTTAAGTATTTTACTACTTGTTCTTTATTCTTTTTGGTGTAAATAATATATGGCTTTTCTTTTTTCATTTTGTTCTCCTGTTTCTACTTTTCTTCTAATAATGTTTTTAATTCTTGTTCTAATTTACTAATATCATTTGGACTCATGAAGGCAAAAACAGTATTATCATATTGGCTTAATACTTTTGCTTCTTGAATTGTAATAGCATGAGCAGTCGATAGGTGATCAATAATTAAATTTGAAGTTACGTCTTTATAATCTTCTTGTTTTTCTCTAGCTGGATGAATTGGTAAAATATAACTTTGATCTGCTTCTTTAAATACTTCTACCAAGTCTTTAGCAAATTCTTTTGTTCTGCTAAAAGTATGGGGCTGAAAGATAATGACTAAGTGCTTTTCTGGGTATTTTTGTTTAATTGCATCTATGGTTGCTTTTACCTCGTTTGGATGGTGAGCGTAGTCATCAATAATAATATTATTTCCTACTTTTGTCTCAGTAAATCTTCTTTTTGCTCCATGGAATTGTTTTAAATTACTATTTACTTCTTCAAAAGGTAAGTTTTCTTCTTTTGCTACAGTTATAACAGCAAGGGCATCTAATAATTGATGATGACCAAATAATGGTAAATCAAAATGTCCATAATCTTCTATATCAAAAGAAATTCCTTCTTTACTATAGATAACATTTTTTGCCTGAACATCATTGTTATCATTTAATCCAAAATAAATTACTGGTTTTGTTAATTTCATTGTTCTTGTATATGGATCATCTCCATAAGCGATTACTACTTTAGTAGCTAAATTAGCATAACTTGTATATGCATCTACTACATCATTAATATCTTTATAATAATCTACATGGTCTAAATCGATATTGGTAATTACTGCTATTTCTGGATGGTAGGCTAAGAAATGTCTTTGATATTCACAAGATTCTAAAGCAAAATAAGTATTGTTTGTATTTCCACATCCTGTTCCATCTCCTATTAAATAATTAATGCCTTCTTTTTGAAATGCTAAAGCCATCATATTGGTTGTAGTTGTTTTTCCATGACATCCTGCAATACAGATGGTTTTAAATTTCTTTGTTAATTCTCCTACCATTTCGTTGTACTCATAAATTTTTAAATTTAATTCTCTTGCTTTTTTAAGTTCGACATTCTCTTCTTTAATTGATGCTCCTTTAATAATCGTATAATTTTCTTTGATATTTTCTTCATCGTATGGATAAAATGGAATGTTATTTTTTATTAATTCTGACTCAGTGAAAAAGTGCTTTTCTACATCACTTCCTGCTACTTCATAAGATAATTGTTTTAAAATAACTGCTAAAGCACTCATTCCTGTTCCTTTGATTCCAATAAAATAATACATTATCTTCCCCTACCTTTCTTTGGTTCTTCTTCATCTAAATAGTATAAATTTTGAATATCCATTTGTTCTTTAAATGACTGATATTTTTCTTTTTTGATTACTTGATATAAATTTTCTTTTAATTGATTAATAATAAGTTGAATTTTACTTAAGGAATAACTTGCGTAAGTATTTCCTAAGTAATGGACATAACGATTTAGAATATTAATTCTTAGTCTTTCTGCCTCTAGAATTGTATTTTGTATCTCCCCACTGCTAGAGTCATCTGATGTATCAAATTCTTCTAATTTTTTTAGAAAGTATCTTAGTTTAATTTCTACTTTTTTCTTTACTAATTTTTGTTGTAATGTTTTGTTGGTAAAAATAATTTTGTGAACTTCAATGGCGTCTTCTATCTTAGTTTGGGGCGTAATGGGGTAACCTTTTATTTTATCGTATTCTAGATATAAAATTTCACCTGTTTTTTTGCTTTTGTGTAAATAATAATTTTTCCCCATTGCTATTCCTCGTTTCGTTTTTTAGTTAATTCTTGTCTTTTTTCCTCTCGCCATTTTTTTATATTGGCATGGTGCCCACTTAATAATACACTAGGTACTTCCATGCCTCTAAAGTTTGCTGGTTTAGTATAAACTGGATAATCTACTAAATCATCAGTAAAAGTTTCACTTTGTAAACTTTCTTCATTGATTACTCCTGGGATTAGTCTTGTTATAGCATCTGTTATTGCCATTGCTGGAATTTCTCCTCCGGTTAAAACAAATTCTCCAATGGATATTTCTTCATCAACGATTGTTTTTATTCTCTCATCAAACCCTTCATAGTGACCGCATAATAAGATGATATGTTTTTTTGAAGCATATTCTTTTGCAGTTTGTTCTTTAAATTTTTTTCCGCTAGGTGACATCATAAGGACTAGAGTATCTTCTTTTTTTAAGTCTTCAATCGCTGCAAAAATTGGTTCACACATTAAAACCATTCCTGCTCCTCCTCCATATTGATAGTCATCTACTTGTTTGTTTTTAAAAGGAGAATAATCTCTAATATTATGTACTTGTATTGTTACTAGATTTTTATCCATTGCTCTTTTAATGATAGATTCATTTAAAAAGCCAGTAAACATATCTGGAAATAAGGTTAAAATATCTATTTTCATGTTCCACCTTCTAACTAACTCTATTATATCATTATTTTAATTTGTAATAATATTTTTATCTATTTGTTTACAAAAAATACTGATCAGTACTTTGATTTTATAAATATTAATCAAAAAGACCAGTTATATCTTCAATCATAATTTCTTTTTGTGGAATAATTTTCTTTATTATGCCTTTTACATAAGGAATATAATATTCTTTTTCTCCTTTTTTTATTAATAATTTATCTTGTTTCCCTATAAGTACTTTTTTTACAATACCTTGTACTTCTCCATTCATCGTAATAGGAAGGCCAATTAAATCTTCATCTAAGAATTCATTATTTGCTAATTTTAAATCTTCTTTTTTTATGTATACAGGAAGTGATTTATATTTTAAGACTTCATTAATGTTGGTATACCCTTTCATCGTAATCATATCAAATGATTTATGTGGCCGGTAAGTATTAATGATTTCTTTTTCATGCTTTTTTCCAATATAAATGGGAAAATCTTTTATGAATACTTTTTCTTTATAACGAAAATCAGATAAGATTCTAATTTCTCCTTTAATTCCATGGGTATTTACTATTTTTCCTAAATAAATATATTCCATAATATCACCTACTTATTACTAATTTCATACAATAAAATGGAAGCTGCTACACTTGCATTTAAACTTTCACAATTTCCATTCATTTTAATATATAAAAATTGATCACATAGTTTTTCTATTATTTCGCTAATGCCTTGTCCTTCATTACCAATCACTAAAGCAAAGTGAGAATAGATTGCTGCTTTTCTTACATCTTCCCCGTTAGTCACTTTTGTGCCGATAATTTTATAATCTTTTTGTTTTAATTCATGAATCATTTTTTCTGTATCTGAGATGATAATAGGAATATGAAACATCATTCCTTGACTTGCTCTTACTACTTTTGGATTATAGAAATCTACGGTATCTTTACTACAAATAATTGTATCAATATTAAAAGCAACTGCGCTTCGAATTATCGTTCCTAAATTTCCTGGATCTTGTATTCGGTCTAATATTAATACCTTCTCTCCAATTTCTTTAGTATTTTCTTTCTTTTTTACAACTGCCATTACTTTAGGTGGGGTTGAGGTAGAACTTAGTTTTTTTAATATTTCTTTGGAAACATAAGTAATTGGAACATCCATAGGAAAGATTTCATTTTGTTCTATAATTAATTCTTTTAATAAGCCTGCTCTATATGCTTCAATGGCTAAGTGTTTTGTTTCTACTAAAAATAATCCTGTTTGATCTCGATATTTTTTTTCTTTTAATTTTTCTAATTCTTTAATATGTTCATTATGTATAGAGGTAATTAACATCCTTTCAGCTCCTTAATTTTTTTCTTATTTCTTTATAATTGGGACAATATTTTTCTACATAGTGCCAAAACTGCGAAGAATGATTAGGAACTAGTAAGTGACATAATTCATGAATAATTACATAATCTAAACATTCTATTTCGTAGCGTAATAGTTCATTATTTAGAGTAATCGTTTTTGTCTTTGTATTACATACTCCCCATCTTGTTTTCATTTTACGATATTTTAATTTAGGAAAAGGAATTTTTTCTGTAAACATAGCATAACATTTTTCTAAATGAAGAGAAAAAAGATTTTCTTTATATTCTTGTAAAAATTTTTCTAATTCCTTTTGATTAACTGAATAAATTTTATCTTCTTCTAGTTTTGTTTCTTGATATTTTGAATTAAGAATAACTTGATATTCTTTCCCTAATAGATAAAAGTGTTTATTTTTTTCTTTGTTTTTTAAAGAATGATCAAGCATTCTTTCAATTGATTTTCTATTTTCTTCTATTAATTTTGTAATTTTTATTCTAGGCATTAAATAAGAAGTAGTAACAACTATATTTTCTTCTTTAATCCGAATATAGGTATTTTTATTTTGCTTTCTAATGATGATAATGGGATATGTTTTTCCTTGATAAATTAATTCTTTCATATTTTATAAGTATCGTATTTTGGAAATCTTGCTATTTTTTTTATTAGATCATATATTTTTTCTTTATCTAAATTATTATATTTTTTTACTTCTTTATTATAATCATCAAAGGAATATTTTAGTCTTTCTTCAATGGTATTCGCTTTTTCTTTTAGAGTGATATATTCTTTATTTTTCTTTAATGAAGAATAAACATTATCTAGTTTAGAAAAATCTCTATAAGTATTTTGTGCTTGTTTTAATTGTTTTAACTCACCGTCTGTATTTTTTAAGTTATCTAATACTTCGACAGTTTTCTTTAACGTACTGATATAGTCTTGTTCATGTTCTAAATTATTTTTAATAAAGGTTACCATTTCCAAAATAGCATTCCTTTCTTCTAAGATGTAGCCTTTTACATTATTATATTTTTTTAATATTCTTGTCTTTTGGATTGTTATTTTATTATAGAAATATAGTAGGATTAAAATACTTAAAATGATGATTCCAAAAATAAGAACAATTATTGTATAACTATCCATTTCTTTTCCTCCCTACCTTTAAGTATACACTAATAATGATGATTTTGCTAGTTTATTTTTTGTTTTCATGCATATATTTTACTATGAAAAATAAGTTTATTCAATCTACTATTATCCTTATTATTGGGGGATTTATTAGTAAAATTTTAGGAATGTTGATTAAGATTGTTTTAACAAGAACTATTACAACTAAGGGTATTGGTATTTATTCTTTAATCTTACCTACTTTTAATTTATTTATTACTTTGTGTTCTTTAGGGCTACCGGTTGCTATTTCTAAACTTATTAGTGAGAAAGAAAAAAATCATAAAAAAATTGTTTTATCTAGTGTACCATTTATTCTTATTTTTAATTTTTTATTGATGATTTCATTGTTTTTTATTTCTCCTTTTTTAAGTAAGAATTTACTGCATAATCAGATGACTTATTATCCTTTGATGGCGATAGGATTAACTTTACCTTTTATTTGTATTTCTTCTATTATTAAGGGGTATTTTTTTGGTATGGAGAAAATGTTTCCTACTACAGTTTCAAATATTATCGAGCAAGTTGTACGGCTTATTCTTACTTTAACTGTTGTAAAATATTTGATGAAGTATTCTTTGGAGAGTGCAATTATTGGAGTTGTTCTGATTAATATTTTAAGTGAAGGGGCTTCTATTTTAGTTTTGCTTGGATTTATCCCTCATGGGAAAACTATTCATCTTTCTGATTTTAAATATGATAAGATAATTTTAAAAGATTTACTTGATATTAGTCTACCTACTACAGGGAGTCGTTTAATTGGATCTTTATCTTATTTTTTAGAACCTATTATTTTGACTTTTGCGTTAACTAAAACTGGATATACAACAGATTATATTACAGTTGAATATGGGATTATTAATGGGTATGTTTATTCTTTATTATTACTTCCTTCTTTTTTTACTATGGCGATTGCTAATGCCCTTTTGCCTGTTGTTTCTCATTCTTATAGTAATAGGAATTTTTCTTATACTAAATATAAGATAAAACAAGCTATAGGGATTTCTTTGCTTGTAGGAATTCCTTGTACTATTCTTTTTATGTGTTTTGGCGAATTTTTTTTAAAATTTATTTATAATACAAGTGAAGGACTTTCTTATATTAAAGTGATTGCTCCTATCTTTCTTCTTCATTATATTCAAGGACCTCTTACTGCTAGTATGCAGGCTATGGGAAAAGCAAAAGAGGCGATGATGGGAACTTTTTATGGTTCTGTTATTCGCCTCTTATTACTCTTAATTTTATCTTTCTTGCATATTGGGATGTGGGGATTATTAACGGCAACTTTAGTTAATATTACCTTTATTACTATTCACCACTTCTATTATGTTTTTCTTAAAAATGATTTTTAAATTTTACTGTTTACATATTTTTCAATTTGATTGCTAGATTCTGCGATGATGTCGTTGAATTCATCCATTCTTCTTAAGTATTCTTGATAAATAGGTCTATTGTTTAAGTCTTGTACTTTGCTTTCTATTTCTTTATCGATTTCTTTATATTTTTCATCATGATGATATTCTAATTCTACTGATTTTTGTTGTAATTTTTTAATTTCATTTACTAACGATACAATTTCATCATCTTGTTCAATTACTCTTCCAATATTTAAGTAACTTTGGTACTCTTTTGATTCTTGAATAGCTTGAAATAGTTCTTGCATTTTATTTTCCATCTACTACTTCACCATCCAAACTCCAAGTTTTTACTTCTGTTATTTTTACTTTAACAATTTTTCCTATGTATTTTTCTGAAGCTTTTACGTTTACTAATTTCATTGTATCTGTATATCCCATTAGTCTTCCTTCTTTTTCACTTTTACCTTCGATTAAGACATCTACTATTTTGTTTAAGTATTTTTGATTATTTTCTAGAGCATATTGATTAATTTTTTTGTTTAGTTCTGCTAATCTTTCTTTCTTTTCTTCCTCTGTTGTTTCATCTTTAAAGTTACTAGCAGGTGTTCCTTCTCGTTTGGAGTAAATAAATGTGTAAGCTAAATCATATTTTAATTCATCTACTAAATCTAGGGTTTCTTGAAAATCTTCTTTAGATTCTCCTGGAAAGCCTACAATGATATCTGTTGTAATGGATACATTTTTGATTTTATTTTTAATTTTATAGAATAATTCTCTATATTCTTCTTTGGTGTATTTTCTTCCCATTTTTTGTAATATTTTGGTTGATCCACTTTGTAATGGTAAGTGAATATATGGCATGATATTATCATATTTAGCAATTATATCAATCATATCATCGGTAAAGTCCCAAGGATGTGAGGTAACGAAACGAATTCTTGGAATGTTTGTTTTGGCAACATCTTCTAATAAATTTGCCATTCCATAATGAAGATTTAAGTCTTTTCCATAGGCATTTACATTTTGTCCTAATAAGGTTACTTCTTGGTATCCTTCTTTTACTAAATCTTTGACTTCTTTTAAGATATCTTCTGGAAGTCTGCTTCTTTGTTTTCCTCTTGTATAAGGGACAATACAATATGTACAGAATTTATCACATCCATACATAATGTTAATCCAAGCTTTATATTTGGAGTCTCTTTTAACAGGAATTCCTTCAATAACATCTCCTTCAATAGAAAATACTTCAATATCTTGTTGTTTGGTTGTTAAGGTTTTTTCTAAGTAAAGAGGTAATTTGTGAAAGTTATGAGTTCCCATTACGATATCTACCCACGGAAATTTTTCTTTTAATTCATTAGCAATTCCTTCTTCTTGTGCCATGCAACCACAAAATACAGTAATAATATCTTCCTTGGTTTCTTTTAAATGCTTAATTCTTCCTAACATGCCATGAACTTTATTGTGTGCATTTTCACGAATCGCACAAGTATTTAAAATAATGACATCTGCCTCATCCATATCTTCTTTCTTGCTATATCCCATTTCTTCCATAATGGCAGAGATATTCTCACTATCATGAACGTTCATTTGGCACCCATAAGTATAAATGCAATAATTCTTTCCTACTCCTAATACTTTCATACTAGGAGATAATTGATATTCATCTCTTTTTATTTCTACTTTTTTGTCTGTTCTTATTCTTGCTTCTTTAATATTTGGTAAATTCATTACTTCACACTCCTACTTCTTTTTTATTAAATTTTTACTTGATAAATAATTATAGTGACTAGAAAATACTTCGTTTTCTTTTTTCTTTTTGTTAAGGTAATATGCTAAATCATGGAGTTGATATTCCCATTTATAAATATTTTGATTGTTATTTAAATGATTAAAAATCAAGTCATATAGTAAATACTGGTTAAAGGCATCTGCATATCTTCTTGCAGGACTGCTAGAATGAGAATAACACTCTAGATTTTGTCCTTTATGATAAACTGGTTTATCTGTATATTTGGCTTTTGTATAACTATCTTTTATTTTTTGATAATATTCCTTACTTTGTAAAAAGATTGGATCAAGTTTTTTTAGTTTTAATAATTGTTCTTGAATAAAACTTTCACTTGGTAAATCTATTTTTCTATATAAATAAGGTAAACTACTATCTTTAAAGTATTTTCCTATTTGATAGTTTGTTAATACCATGGTTTCATGTACGATATTGGCACTAGGAGAAATATTTGTTTTTAAAGATTCATGATTGGGATCAAAATTTAGGGCATTTTGATATTCTCGGTAATAATCACGAATAATATTTCCTTTTTTCCTTACTTCAGCAAATAGCGTTAATCTTTTTAGCATTATGGCTAAAGAAGTATTTTCTTCCCCTAAAATCAATTGATCGGCTGTTTGATAATTTAGTCGATGTTTTACTTGAATTTTTCCTTTCACAAAAGAGAAATCTTCTTCAATTAGTGAAAAATTGCTATCTAAATGAAAGATATAACTAATTACATTACGATGATTATTGGGAATAAGAGAACAGATTCCATCACTAATTATTTCTGGATATAAAGAAATTTTTCTATCTCTTAGATAAATTGTTTCTGCTCTTTTTTTTGCTTCCATATCAACTATAGATTGATATGGGACAAATGATGGAATATCGGTAATATGGACATATAATGTATACGTTCCATCTATATTTTGTTCTAAATAAAGGGCATCATCTAAACAAGTAGAACTTTCTCCATCAATAGTTATACACTCTTGATTTAAAAAATTAATTCTATTGGTATTATCCATTTTAAAAGTATTCACTTCATCAAGGGCAGAGACAAAGAAATCAAAATTAATGTGATATCTTTCTTCTATCTTATCTAACGTAATACTATAATTTGGATCAAATAATTCAATTAAACGAATAATGTGCTCTTTATACTCTAACTTGGATTTTTTAATAAAGTCTAGATAAGAGTTTCTGTTATTCATAATTTCTTTTCGATAAGAACTTGCTAAAAAAGTTAGAATGACATGATAATAATAAGAAATTTCTTCATATTTTTTTTCATCTAAATATAAATATTGTTTTAAAATAATATCAAAGATATTTTCTCCTTCTTTATTTCTACTAGAAAGTATTCCTTGGTTTTCTTTTAAAAAGTTCTCAATTAAGGAAATATTTTTTTCTTGAAAGATTTGGAAAGATAAGTATTTTACTTTTTCATTAGGAACCACATCTGCATTTCTATTGACTGCTAAAAAGATTTCATGAATTTGATTTAATGGCTCATGAATGGCAATTTTATCTTTTAGTTTAAGTGCATTTACTTTATTATCTAAATCGATAATTTGGCCTGATAAAACTTTTAATTCTTTGCTACTTTTTATGGATAAAGTTGATTCTATTAAATGAATTAAATATTGTACTCTACTTTTATTTTGTTCATAATGACGCATTAAGGTAAAAATGGCATTGAATATTCCTTCTGTTGTATTTTTATAATCTTCTTCTAAAAATTCTATTACTCCTTCTAAGTTATTTTCTACATTTAAAATGTACTTTTTTATTTCTTTGCTATTTACTGGTAAATTTTCCATAAAACTCCCCCTACTACCATATTTTATTAAAATTTCTTTTTCAGAACACTAATAAATGCTAATTTAATCTTCTTTGATTTCTTCTGTACTTAAGACTGATAAGAAAGCTTCACTTGGAATTTCTACATGACCAATCTGTTTCATTTTCTTTTTCCCTTCTTTTTGTTTTTCTAGTAATTTTCTCTTTCTAGTAATATCTCCTCCATAGCACTTTGCTAAAACATTTTTTCGCATTGCTTTGATATCTGCTCTAGCAATAACTTTGCTTCCGATGGTTGCTTGAATAGGAACTTCAAACATTTGTCTTGGAATTAATTTTTTTAAGTTATCCACGATAATTCTTGCTCTATTATAAGCAAAATCTCTATGTACAATAACGGATAAAGCATCAACAATTTCTCCATTTAATAAGATATCCATCTTTACTAAATCACTTGGTTTATTGCCAATAATATCATAATCCATAGATGCATATCCTTTGGTATAACTTTTTAGTTTATCAAAGAAATCATAAACAATCTCTGAAAGAGGCAATTCATAATGAATATTGACTCTTGTTTCATCCACATATTCCATTGATAAATAAGTGCCTCTTTTATTTTGACAAAGCTCCATAATATTTCCGACATAATTATTAGGAACAAAAATACTTGTTCTTACATATGGTTCTTTAATCTCTTTGATTTTTACTCTTTCTGGAAATTCACTCGGATTATCAATATGAATAATTGTTCCATCGGTTAATGTAATTTCATAAATTACGGATGGTGAAGTTGCAATTAATTCTACATGAAATTCTCTTTCAATTCTCTCAACGATAATTTCCATATGTAATAAGCCAAGAAAACCTGTTCTGAATCCAAAACCTAGTGTTGTTGAAGACTCTGTTTCAAATACTAAACTAGCATCATTAATTTTTAATTTTTCTAGGGCTTCTCTTAGGGCTGGATATTTTTTGGAGTCAATTGGATAAAGGCCACAATATACCATTGGTTTCATTTTTTTATAACCAGGTAAAGATTCTTTACAAGGATTATTGGCTAAAGTGATGGTATCTCCTACTCTCACATCAGCAATATCTTTGATACTTGCACAAACGTACCCTACTTCTCCTTCTCTTAAGGTATCTGTTTTTACATTACTTGGAGTATGAAATCCTAATTCTGTTACATCATAAGTGGAATTTGTCGTTTTCATCATGATTTTATCATTACTATGAAGTTCTCCTGATACTACTCTTACATAAGCAACAACACCTTTATAAGGATCAAAGTAACTATCAAAGATTAAACACTTTAAATGATCATCTTCTTGTTTTTTTGGAGGAGGAATTTTAGTGATGATTTTTTCTAGTAATTCTTCTACTCCTTCTCCAGTTTTCCCCGAAGTAAAAACAACATCACTAGAGTCAAAACCAAAAGTATCTACTAATTCTTGGCGTCTTAGTTCTGGTTCTGCATTGGGAAGGTCTATTTTGTTTACAACGGGAATAATTTCTAAATCATTATCTAGGGCTAAATATACATTTGCAAGGGTTTGGGCTTCTATTCCTTGGGTTGCGTCTACTACTAAGATTGCTCCTTCACATGCGGCTAAACTTCTGGATACTTCATAACTGAAGTCAACATGACCTGGGGTATCAATTAAATTTAAAATATATCCTTTATAATCTAGTCTTACTGCATTTAATTTAATGGTTATTCCTCTTTCTCTTTCAATATCCATATTATCTAGAATTTGTTCTTTCATTACTCTTTTATCTACAGCATTTGTTTTTTCTAAGATTCGATCTGCTAATGTACTTTTTCCATGATCAATATGGGCAATAATACTAAAATTTCTAATTCTTTCTTGGTTCACTCTATCACGCACCTTTTTTTAATTATAACAAATTGATAATAAAATAACAATCCAAACTATGCTAAATAAATAAACGAAATAAAATTTTTTCTTTTTCGTTTTGTGGTGAAACAAGTGCATTCCTATTAGCATTCCAAAACATCCTCCTAAAAGAGAGATGGTTAATAGTACTTTTTCAGGAATTCTCCATTGATGATGAATAGATTTTATTTTATCTAATTTGCATAAAAAAAGACTTAAGAGATTAATGCTAATGAAATAAATCATAGAATTCCTTTGGAACGGTTGAAGTGAATGTTAAAGTTTTATTCGAGATTGGATCTAGAAACGAGATTTTATCATGATGAAGGGCTAATCTTTTTAGAGGGTTAATCTTGCTTCCATATTTTTTATCTCCTAAAATAGGGTAACCCAACTCTTTTAAGTGAACACGAATTTGATTTTTTCTTCCTGTTTTTATTTCTACATTAAGCATTGTATATTGATGATTATTTTTGATGGGAAAATAATCTGTGATGGCTCTTTTTCCTCCTACTTTAGTAGAATGTGTAAAAGTCATTTTATCTTCATATAAATAATTATCAATATGTCCTTTTTTTGTTATCACACCTGGTACAATTGCAATATAGTTTCTCTTTTTAACAATTGTATTCCAATCTTTTTGGAGTTGTTCTTTTAATTTTTCTTCTTTAACAAAGATAACTAGACCTGAGGTTTCTTTATCAATTCGATTGACAATAAATGCATATTCATGTTTATGATTTAAATATGCTCTTACTCTTTTATAAAGGGTATCTTCTTCTTTTTTGGTTTGATTAGAAGTACTTATTGTTAATAAGCCTGCTTCTTTATCTACAACTAAATAATGTTCATCTTCATAAACAATATGGATATTATAGTTTTTTTCTTCTTTCTTTTCTATTTTTACGATATCATTTTCTTTTAATAAATAAGGTAATTTATTGATTTCTTTTCCATTTACTTTAACAAATCCTAACCTTACATAAGTTTTTGCTTTATTTTTAGCATATCCTAAGCTTGATAAGTATTTTATTAAATCTATATTTTCTTCTTGCTCTTTTTTTGACATTTCTAACACTTCCAGTTCCTATTATATCATACTTTGTTTCTATTTTTATTATAAATGAAGAATCATTTCTACCCTTATTTTGTCAATTTAATGTAAAATTTCTGTCTAGTCTACTTTCTTTTTTCTCGTTATTTTATATAATATAATTAAGATTAACCTAGAAGGAAGGAAAAATGGTAATCTAGCGCCAGGCCTATATTAGGTGACGAGGATTGTAGTTTATCGAAATTTCGGCGGATGCTACAAGAGAAAGATATATACAAAAAACAAAATCAAAATTGTAACAAAAGTATATCTTTAAGAAAGGAATTAAAATTTTTATGTGTGGTATTGTTGGATATATTGGTAAAAGACAAGTGTTACCAATTCTTATTAAGGGGCTTAAAAGGTTGGAATACCGTGGTTATGATTCTGCTGGTGTAGCTTTTTTTCATCAGGAAGAAATTAAACTTCAAAAAAGTGTAGGAAGAATTCAAGAATTAGAAAAAAAATTAGATTATTCTCTTTCTAGTCATATTGGTATTGGGCATACGAGATGGGCAACGCATGGGAAAGTTACGATAATGAATTCGCATCCTCATCAAATTGGCAAAATTACTATTGTTCATAATGGAATTATTGAAAATTATTTAACATTAAAAAAAGAATTAGAAAGTAAAGGCTACTTATTTCAAACAGAAACAGATACAGAGGTCGCTTGTGCTTTAATTGATTGGATAAAGAAAAATAATTCTTCTCTAAAAATGGTTGATGTGTTAAATGAAGCTATGAAGAAGTTGAAAGGTAGTTATGCAATTGTGGTAATGGTTCAAGATGAACAAGATAAATTATATGTAATGAAGAAGGAAAGTCCTTTAGTTATTGGAATAGGAAAAGAGGAATATTTTGTTGCTTCTGATTTTTCTGCTTATTTAGATGATACAAAGGATTATATTATTTTAGAGGATAATGAAATTGGTGTTACTTCTATGGATAATGTTTCTATTTATCAAAATGGCATTTTAAAAGATTATGTCGTTAAAACATTAAATGAAGAAGTTGAAATTGCAACTAAAGGCGAACAAGAGCATTATATGATGAAAGAAATTAAAGAGCAAAGTCAACTGATTCAAAAATGGAATACCCTTTATTTTGATCAAAAAGAAAAATTACCTGATATTACTTCTTATCAACGTATTCATATTGTTGCTTGTGGAACAGCTTATCATGCTGGACTTATTGGAAAGTATTTGTTAGAAAAAAATACTGATTTTGAAGTGAATGTTTATGTTGCTTCGGAGTATCGCTACCAAAAGAACTTTTTGGATAAAAACACATTAGTTATTGCCATTTCTCAATCTGGGGAAACGGCTGATACATTAGCTTGTGTAAAAATGGCAAAAGAAAAAGGAGCAACTACTTTAGGCATTATTAATGTTTATAATAGTTCTATTGCTAGAGTTGTTGACTTTGTTATCTATACACATGCTGGTTGTGAAGTTGCTGTTGCTTCTACTAAGGCTTATACTTCTCAGGTATATGTTTTAGGATTACTTGCTTTAGAATATCAAAGCAAAAAAGAAAAGAAAAATACTTATCAAGAATTACCAGTTAAGATAAATAAGTTAATGGAATATGATTACTCTACTATTGTAAAACATCTTTACCAAAAGAAAGATATTTTCTATCTAGGAAGAAATATTGACTACGTGAGTATGTTAGAAGGTTCTTTAAAATTAAAAGAAATTACTTATATTCACAGTGAATCTTTCCCAGCTGGTGAACTTAAACATGGGCCTATTTCTTTAATTGAAGAAGATACTCCTGTTATTGCTTTAATTACCCACGAGGAAACTGCTGCTAAAACAATTAGTAATATTAAAGAAGTGAAAGCAAGAGGTGCTTATGTTGTTTTAATTATAGAAGATGGAATCGTAGATTCTATTGATAAAAATTGTTATGATGAGGTTATTTATTTACCTAAAACAGATGAATATACTTGTCCTATTTTAAGTATTATTCCTCTCCAATTAATTGCTTATTATACAGCAAAAAAGAAGAATCTAGATATTGACAAGCCTAGAAATCTTGCTAAATCTGTTACTGTTGAATAGAGAAAAGACAGAGCCAAAAATCGGTTCCGTCTTTTAATTTAAATTAAAAATATTTCTTAATAATTTATATTCCTCAATACTAATTTTATTTAAAATACTAACATTACTCATATCTATATTGGCTAATCTAGTTACTTGTAATTTTAGACAAATATTTTTTAACATTTTATTTTCCTCTAATGTATAACCATTTACCATTTTTGCATGAATATCTTGCTCTAATATTTGATAATTTTGATAAATATTTTCTTGGTTGCTATCTTCAAAAATGATACTACAATCTTCGTTATGAATATAAAGAGGAATACTTCTATCATGCATTAATAATTCTTCTTTTGTTATTGAAGGAACAAACTCTTTCTTTTTCTTTGAAAAAGGTAGAGAAATTTTTTTCTTTGCTGTTTCTTCTTTTAGTAAAGTAATTTTATTTTTACTTTTTGCTTCGATTTCTTCTTTATTTTCAAAAAGATAATATCCAATATAAGCAAGGCAAAGGCAAATTAAATATAACAGAAATATGATCATGCTTAAATCAATAAAATTTACTGCATTATCGACATCCATTACATAAAGGGCAGGAATTTTATTTCCTAATACGATAGCAATAGTTGAACCTAAGATAATTATCATTGTGATAAATAAAACGTAATTTAGAGCAGAATAAACTGGTTTTATTTTTTTATTGAGTGTAAATAAACTGATAGCATTTACAATAACAATAACAATTAAATAGGTTTTTACTGATAAGTATTTTAATTTAAAAATGTTCAATATTAACCCATTAATATAAGAGAATGTTAAAATACTGATAAGGAAATATGCTACTGTAAAAATTGCCTTGTATTTTTTTTCTAAATTCTTTTTATCCATAAATAACATTACTACAATCCAAAATAAGATTTCTAAAATTAAATAACATGGATTTATCGTGAATAATTCTTTTAGCATTTTTATTACCTCCTAATTAGAATAGTTTTTTAACATTCTTTTAAATAAATCATATGTTTCTGTTGAATATTTAGTAATTAAACGATATTCTAAGTTTTTATCAATTGTAATAGAATTGTTTTGATTATGTTCTTTAATATCTTTTAACATTTTATTAAATATTCTATAATCATTTAATGTATAAGTATTTTTTTCATTTTCTAATTTTATTTGTTCTGGATCTTCTTGAATATATGGTAAACTGTTATTTAAAATTTGATTTAGAACAGTATTGCTATTACTTACTGGTGTAACAATTTGTCTTTCTTGTTTTTTAGGAATAAATGAGCTTAAGTCAAAACTGTTTTCTTGTATATCACTTTTATTGTTTACTGGAGTTGCAAATTCATGGGTTGGATATGATGTCATAAATGGTGGAATTGTATTTGTAATAGGTTCTTCTTGTTTAATTAAATTTTCGTTTATCATTTGCTGATTCATAGAATGATTTGGCATTGTAGGAATAAAATGATAACTTGGTGTAGTATCTGTATTTAAATTCTCTTTATTTTCAATTAAACTAGTATTCATCGCAGGTACTGTTGAAGTATTTTTCTCCCCTACTTCTTCTGGAATAGAAATCGTTGCCTCTAATGTATTTTGGTTTTCTGTTTGGTCTTCTTTTTGTAATTTTTTCTTTTCTTGTTTTAATAAAATTCTATCTGAAATTACTGTACTTAAATATACTAATCCTAAACTAAGTAACCAGAAGACAAATACCATAATACTTAATTCTAATAAAATAATTAAATTTTTATTGGAAAATAATGAAGTTTTCTTAAAAATATCTATTTTATTATTCGCAATGAATTCTAAAACTAAGGCAAATAGAAAATTGATAATAATAAAGAATACCCCATGAATTGTTTTATAAGTACTTTTATGTTTAATATTAATTAAGCTTCCTAAAATAGAAATATTCATAAAGAAATAAACAAATAAATAAGCATAAGTTGAAGGAAAATAGATATTGGTAAATAAATCATCCATAATGCTATCGAAAACATTTCCTAATACTTTTCCATTATTGAAAATAATGTAAGAAATAAGAAGAATTGTACTTATTGTTGATAAAATAAAGCAAGCTTTCTTGGAAATTTTTTTCTTTAAGAATAAAAATGTAGCAAGAATAATAATTCCTAAGAATATTAAATTTATCCAAGAAGTATTTATTATAGAAATTAAACTAAATAATTTTTCAAAAATACTTGTGTACTTCATTTTTATCCCCCCTACTGAACACTTTCTAATTCAAATATATAAATGGTTTGTTTGGTTTCATCATCCTTTGTACAAGTGATTAAAGTTAAACAGGTTTTACTTTCATCACGATAAATTGTTACTGTTCCATCTTTGGTATCATTATATATATTAACAACTTTATAAGTATATTTTTTATTTTCATAAGTAATTGTTGCCGTATCACCTACTACTAATTGATATAAATTTCCAAAGTAACTATTGCTGTAATTTCCTGAATGGCCAATAATAATGGTATTTCCATTTTTTTCATCTGGATAAGATGATGAATCTAATACTTTTAAGTTAAATTTTACATTGTTTAGCGATGATTCTTTTTTATAAAAACCTTTATTAAAACTAATTTTAGGAATTTCTAAGATACCTGCATAAGTCTCATAATCATTATTTGTTGTTACTGGTTGCTGTGGTTGTGTTTGTTGCTCTTCTTTTTTCTCTTCTTTTTGTTGCTCTTCTTGTTTTTTTGCTTCTGCTTCTTTTTCTTCTTTTAAAAGTTCTGTTAATTCTAGATTTGTTGCACTAAATACTTTTTCTCTTTTTGCAACAACATAATCATTTAATAATAATGAAATTCCTACTACAATTAGAATAAGACATAAAAGTATTTTATTTTTTAACTTTTTTGTATTCATTACCATCACCTTCCCCATAATATTTATTGGGAAATTACTTAAAATTCATTTAACCCTTTGTTCTCTTTTTGTATTTCCCTTGATTTGGTTAACTATTTTAACACTAAAAAAGCTTGTTGTCAAGGCGTTTTTTTAACTTTTAGGAAACTATTAGCAATCTAACTTGACAATTGCTAAAAAAGTGCTATAATAGGGACATATAATGAAGAAAGGATGTGTTATATATGCAAAATAATTATCAAGAAGAACAAGTAAAACCACTTGAAAAATATGGTCGAGATATTACTAAAATGGTTGTTGATGGAAAAATCGATCCAGTTATTGGCCGTGATGAAGAAATTAGAAGTATTACTAGAATTTTATCTCGTAAAACCAAAAATAATCCTGTTTTAATTGGTGAAGCTGGCGTTGGTAAAACAGCTATTGTAGAAGGTCTTGCCAGTCGTATTATTAAAGGAGATGTACCAAATAGTTTAAAAAACAAAACCATTTGGGAATTAGATATGGGAGCTTTAATCGCTGGAGCAAAATATCGTGGTGAATTTGAAGAAAGATTAAAAGCTGTATTAAAAGAAGTAAAGAATAGTCATGGTGATATCATTATGTTTATTGATGAAATTCATATGATTGTTGGTGCTGGAGGTATGGAAGGCGCAATGGATGCTGGAAATATGTTAAAGCCAATGCTTGCACGTGGAGAAATCCATTGTATTGGGGCTACTACTTTAAATGAATATCGTAAATATATTGAAAAAGATGGAGCCCTAGAAAGAAGATTTCAAAAAGTTCAAGTTAAAGAACCAACAGTTTTAGATACTATTACTATTTTAAGAGGTTTGAAATCAAGATTTGAAGTTTATCATGGCGTAAACATTAAAGATCGTGCTTTAGTTGCAGCGGCTACTTTGTCTGATCGTTATATTACTAGCCGATTTCTTCCTGATAAAGCGATTGACTTAGTTGATGAGGCTTGTGCTACGATTAAGGTACAAATGGAGTCTGTTCCAACTGAACTTGATGCTTTAACAAGAAAAATTATGCGTTTACAGATTGAAAAAGAAGCTTTAAAAAAAGAAAAAGATGATATTTCAAAAGCAAGAAAATTAGAAATTGAAAAAAATTTAAGTATTTTACATGAAAAAGAGCAAGAAATTAGTCGTGCCTGGGAAGAAGAAAAAGAAGTAAATACGGCTATTAGTAAAAAGAAAGAGGAAATCGAAAAAGCAAATTATCGTTTGGAGATAGCTGAGGCAAATTATGATTTAGAATCTGCTGCCAGATTGCGTCATGGTGTCATTCCAAAGTTAGAAAACGAACTTCAAGAATTAAATAAGCAAAATAAGAATGATATTTTGTCTGATACTGTTGATGAAGAAGATATTGCTGCTATTATCTCTAAATGGACAATGATTCCCGTTCAGAAACTTGTTGGTAGTGAACGAGACAAATTATTAAACTTAGAAAAAAATATGAACGAGCGTGTTATTGGTCAAGAAGAAGCTATTCACTTAGTCAGTGAAGCAATCATTCGAGCTAGAGCAGGAATTAAAGATCCTAATCGTCCTATCGGTTCTTTCATTTTCTTAGGTCCTACTGGGGTTGGAAAAACTGAAGTTGCTAGAACATTAGCATATGAATTGTTTGATGATGAACGACATATGGTTAGGATTGATATGAGTGAATATATGGAACCCCATTCTGTCGCTAGATTAATTGGCTCTCCTCCAGGATATGTCGGCTATGACGATGGTGGTCAGTTAACTGAAGCTGTTAGAAGAAATCCTTATTCCATTGTTTTGTTTGATGAAATTGAAAAAGCACATAAAGATGTCTTTAATATTTTACTTCAAATCCTAGATGATGGTCGAATTACAGATGGTCAAGGAAGAACAGTTGATTTTAAGAATACTATTATTATTATGACTTCTAATTTAGGAAGTGAATATATCTTAGAGAAAAAGGAA
>JAQXQC010000003.1 GCA_029100965.1 Bacilli bacterium
TTAACAAGAGAATTATTAGTTAAATTACCTATAGTAGACTCTAAATAATCATTAGTATCTTTCCATACCCCAGTATTATTAATCTTATCAATCATATAATCTCCAACAGTATGTGTACCATCATTACTAGACCACGAACCAAGTCTTTTATCCATAAGTTAATTTTTCTATCTTTGAAAGAATCCCTTATATAAATCAGGATATTGATTAAATAATCTAGGATCTTTTGTATAAACGGAAAAATCATAAGTATGATAATCATTAGAAATCGTATAATGAAGATGTGCCCCATTAGTACATTTATCATAACCACCATTAATAAAAGCAGTAGATTCCCCTCCTAAAAGACCAATAACAGTATTAGCATCAACTACTTGTCCAAGAGACACTTTTATATCTAATAAATGACCATAAATAGTAGTATACCTATTACCATTCACATTATGATAAATAAAAACAATATTTCCACCACAAGAAGATTTCTCTATAATCTCACTTACTATTCCATCACCACTAGCATAAACATTCTCTCCCTCTTTATTACAACCTAAATCAATTCCCCTATGACTAGTAATATCATATTCTTTAGTTACACACCCCTTCTTTAAAGGATATTTAAAAGAAGATATTTTCTTAATATTAAAACACAACGATAAATCCATATCATTTAAACAACCTAATGATTGATAAGTATTAATTTCTTTTTCTAAATTATAAATATCTCCATCTAAATTAGTTTCAATACTATCGATATTAGTTATATTATTATTTTTTAAAATAAGTAATAATTGCAAATATTTTTGCTGCAATTGCTCTAAATTCTTTAGCTCTCTATTTATTTTCTCTTTACTCTCTTCTAATTCTTCTAACTTACTTTGATAAGAAAGTATTATATTATAATTATATTCAATAATTCTTTTAGAAGAAGTATTACGATAAATCAACTCTTTATAATTATTAGCATCTAGAATATATTCTAAATAAATATTCTTCTTATTAGTAATTTGATAAAAAAGTAATATTTTATTTATTTTTTCTTTTAAAATACTTATTTCATTCTCATACTTGTTTATTTTTGTTTTAAGATTAGTTAAAGATGCTTCTTTTATAGATATCTGACTTAATATTTCTTCTTCTTTCATCTTTAAAGACTGTTTATCATCTATTGATAAACTATGATAATTATCTCTTATTTCTTTCAAATAATATAATTCTTGATAAAGATCACCGATTGTCTTAGCAAAAATATTTGCTGGTAATATAAAAAAAAGGAGGAAAAAGAGAAAAAAATAATTTTTTTTCATACTTTATATACCTCCTTTATTCATAATAAAAACTAATCTTTTTAAGAATAAAACTTTCTTATAATAACTATTGGCAAAGAAGCAATTAAAACAAATATATCTAAAATAGAATTCTTATTCTCTACCCCAGTTTTTGGAGGAATTACTTCAACATTACCTGTTGATACTTTTGTATAAATATAAGTTACAAAACTATCTTCTTCTTTATATTTACCACTAATATCCCCATCTACTTTTACTAATATATATCCATCAATTGTCTCTTCTTTTGTTTCATAAGATTTTCCAATTTTTCCAGTTAAAGTTTTATCATCTAATAATTGTTTCCCATCTAAATCAATATATCTAACAATTACTTTTCCTTTAACATCAACCTCTGAAGTATATTCATCATCTTTTTCATCAGTACTGTTTTCTGTTTTTAATGTTGATTTTACTTTGTTGGTTAATTCGCTTGCTGTTGGATCTAAATCTTTAAATTTTAAGGTAATTTCTTTAGTAAAGTTTATGATACCACTATTTAAATCATTATAAGTATTTACTTCCTGTGAAATTATCCAAGTAATTGTTTTGTCTTCTTCGTTGTAGATTCCTCCTTGTAAATTGGATTCTGTTATGTCAATTTCAGCTGGTAAGATGTCTATAATGGTAACGGTTGCTGTACCAATATAGTTTTCAATTTTAATGTCTTGACTAATTTTGTATGGAACAAATTGATTTGCAGAAGTAATTTTTATTATACCATCTTTCTTTAGGGTATTTTCTGTAATTTCACCTGTTGATTTGTAATAAATGTAAGTTACTTCTTGTTGTGTTTCATTATATGTACCAGTTTCATTCCCTTTTATTTCTACTAATTTATACCCTGAAATAGTTTTTGCTTTTGTTTGATAAGAATTTCCTACTAAATCCGTATATGTCTCATCTTTTTCTAGTGTTTTTCCTTCTGTATCTTGATAGTAAGCAATGACTGTTCCTTTTACAGAAACGATAGTTTTACTTGTATCTTCGACAGGGTCTGTTTCTGATGTTGTTTTGATGGTTGCTGATACTTTATTTTCAATTTCTCTTGTTGTTGAAGAAATTCCTTGATAAACAACTTTAATGTTTTTCGTAATATTGATATTTCCTGATTCAGGATTTTTATTTGTATCAACTGCTATTTTTTCTACCCAAGTAATTGTTTTCGTTGCTGCATTATAAACGCCACCATCTAAGTTAGATTTAGATTCATCAATTTCATATGGTAAAGTATCGACAATAGTAACTTCTGCTATACCAATATATTCTTTTACGGTTGTATGATATTGAACTTTATATTCTACCGGATCAGTAGTTTTGGTAATTTCATTTGTTCCTGTTTTGGTTACTTTCGTTTCTGTTGTTTCTCCAGATTGTTTGTAATAAATATATTTAACGACTAACTCTCCTTCAATATATTTTCCAGTTACGTTACCTTCAGATCTTACAAAAACATAACCATCAATGTCTTTTTGACTTGTTGTATAGTCATTACCAACTTTCCCTTCTGTTGGTATGGTATCGGCAATTTCATTTCCGTCAGTATCAAGATATTTTGTAATAACGGTTCCCTTAATGTCTATTTCAGTATCGTGTTTGTCATGTTTTTCTTCACTTTGATTGATATCTGTTGTAATATTTCCATCTACTTTGTTGGTCATCTTAACTTCGGTGTTATCTAAATTTTTGAAAGTAACTTCAATTTCTTTTTTGAATTCTACTTTGTATGCCCCAGCTTTATAAGTATTAATATCGGCTTCTTCTTTCCAAGTAATTGTTTTTGTTGCTGCATCATATGTACCACCATTTAAATTAGATTTAGATTCATCAATTTCATATGGTAGTGTATCTACAACTTTCGTAGTAATATGACCAATGTAATGGTCAATTTGAGCATTATAATTAATTTGATAACTTACTTTTTCATTTGATGAAGTAATTTTTTCTGTTCCTGTCTTTTCAATTTTATCATTGGTAATATCGGCTGCTTGTTTATAATAAATGTATTTAACGATTGTTGTTTTTTCTTGATATGTTGCTTGATAAGAAACACTTGCTTCATCATCTTCTTCAAATGATTTTTCTGTTTCATTATCTAATAGTTTTACTAATTTATAAGTAATTCCGTCTTTTGTAATTTCTTTTGGCGCTACTGTTTTCTCAGTTGTTTTAATTAAAGCTGTTGTTTCTTTATCTTCTTGTAGTTGTTCTCCCGTTGTTGTTTGATATTTGACAACAATTGTACCTTTTTGAACTTTGGTTTCTTGCTCAGTTTCTTTTTTAATTTCTTGTTTATCTACTGTAATTGTTGTATTAACTTTATTTATGATGGTATCCACATCAGTTGGAACATTTAAATATACTACTGTAATTTGTTTATTGACTTTGATTGTTCCTGAAGTAGAATTTTTGTAAGTATCAATATCTTCTACTGATACAGTCCAAGTGATTGTTTTTTTTGTAGCGTTATAATTACCACCATCTAAATTAGATTTAGATTCATCAATTTCATATGGTAATGCATCAACAATCGTAATGGTTGCTGTACCAATATGATCTTTCAATGTCGCAATATACTTAATATTGTAAGAAAATGGATCAGTAATAGAAGTTGTGACTTCTCCATTAGCGTTTGTTTTTTCTACTTTTGGATTGGTAACTTTTGGCTCATCTTTGGTAACCGTAAATTTTATCTTTGAAGTATTACTGATTACTTCTTTTGTCTCTCCATTGACTTTTACGGTAGATTTAATTACATAATCAAATTCTACGTCTTTTCCAAGACATGATGAATCTGGAGTATATTCTAGAGAACCATCGTCATTTACGGTTAACTTACCACAAGACTTTTCTGTTTCACTTACTTCTATTTCATCAGTTACGGTTGCATTGTCATCTGTTAGACGATTTTTGATGTGATCATTAGATAAAATGCCTTCTGTTTCTGTAATCGTTTTTGTTTCTCCTAATTTTGCAGTGTAACTATCATCCTCTGTAACAGCGGGGATAGCAACAACTGGTTTAGGAAAAGTTTCTTTTATTTCTCCATCTGGATAAGCTGGGTTACCAGAGGCAGCTTTACCGGTTAAGGTTGCACTTTCATTGGTGTACATTGCTCCATAGTAGTCTTTATCTGCATCTACAGTATATGTTAGTTTTGGATTCGTTCCTACTTTTAATTCACCAATCTCCCAAGTAATTACTTCCTCACCTTTATCGTTTTTTGACACGCTAACGGCATTACCATATTTTTCTTTTAATTTTTCTTCATTTAATTTGAACCCAAGTGGAATAGTATCTGTTACAACAACATTGGTAGCAACGGTTGTAATGGATACTAAAATACTATCAAATTCTTGCATCAAATCATTCTTATCTTTAGCTAAATAAAAGTTAGGGTAAGTAGTATTTCCATTTACTTCCTTAACTGTAGATATTTCTTGTAAAAATTTAGCAGCGGAACTATCTTTTTTAACATCAAATCCTACGGTATAGATGGTTACTCCTTTTTCCTTTAAATTATTAGCTTCTTCTTTTGCTGCTTCTGATGGCCTCATTTGTTTAGTACATTTACCACTCCAGTAATCCTTTTCAACGCAGACTTTATCATCAGAATTTCCGGTACCATAAGTTTCTTCTTTATAGTTAAACATCGTTGGTATTCCATCACTTAGTAAGATAACAGCTTTCTGATTAGCGGTTGATCCTGTTAAAAGTGTATTTGCTCTTTCTAGTCCAGCATCAATGTTTGTTCCTGCAGAACCTACAGCATCTGGAATATTGTTAATCAAAGTGGTTACTTCACTTTCTATTGATGATAACGCGGTGGAAGTTGTTTGATAAACTTTCTTATCATCCCAAGGAAAAAGTCCACTTTCTTCATAAGAATCAATAACATCTGTTCCGTAAGTTACAATTCCTACTTTTACTATAGGATTTTCTGGATCAGTATTGTTTTTCAATAATTTTTTTACTAATGATGTTGCTGCTGCTTTTGTATCCCGCATTTTTTGACCATCCATACTAGCAGAGCGGTCTAATACTAAGACAACATCTACGGTGGTTGACTTTGTAAATTTACTTGCAGAAACATCTAATACAACATCAGCGCTTCTGCCATATGTATCGTCTTTTTTTGAGGCAGTTTTATTTAGACTGATTTTTCCTTCGTCCTTATTATCAAGGGCTTTTACCGCAAAGACACCGACTGCGGCAACGATAATTAAGGTTATCATACTAAATAAAACGGCTTTAAACTTTTTATTCATTACTTTACCCTCCTTGAAACAATTAATAAATACTTACTTTTATTATTTTTATACTTCGAATGATTACTGCAGGTTTGTAGAATTAAGATGTTATCATCACTTTTTAATTCTACTTCGGTATGATACCAGCTTCTTTCTTGTAATTTTCTGATATGTGCATACCATTTCAAACTGCTTTCAAAGTTTAAATTCATGTAAGTAAAATCGGTTGTTTCGATATGTACTGAGAAGATCTCATAATGATAAGTATTATTTTTGGTTTCTAGGGTGAGCATATGATGTTTTTGAAAGAAAGATTCATCGTAGTATTTTTCTAATTCATTGAATGGGGTTTCACGAATGGTAGAACTATGACCGAAAATGAGAATCTTTCTGCTTGTATCTAGGTTAATGCGATAGTCTGCATAAATGGCTCCTAATGCATCTTTGTTTTTTGCGTAATCATGCGTCAGATAATAATCGTTATCAATGGTTTGAACCACAGGATAAGTGAAATCATCGTCGTCAATCGTGATGGTTGCTTTGATATCTTCGTTTTGATATTTTTCTTGTAAGTAAGTTATGGTATCTTCTTTGGCGGTTCGGGGTAAATTCATGTTGTTGATGTTATTTTGTCGCACGCCAACATTCATGGTCGACCTTTGTTTTTGATTTTGATAAAAATACTGATAACTTCCTTGGATGGTTATTATGAAGAAGATAAAAATAAAGATATAAGCTTTCTTTTTCGTGACTCTCATGATCCTCCTCCTAGAAATTGATAATACTTAAGAACATAAAACCTCCTAAGTTGGCTTAATATGGTAAGAGAATTTTTTCGAATTGTCAACTACTATAACATGATAATTAACGAATTACTCTAGTATTCGATTTAAAGTTTCTTTAAAGTTATCAATATGAGTCGTTTTTGCCTTGTGTTTTAATTGATCTCACTTCCTTTTCATGGCTTTTTTTTCTTTGTTCTTGCGCTTTACTTTTTCAAGGTATGTACTCTAGGTTTGTATTGTTCTTCTCTGCAGTTGAATGATTCAAGAGTAATTCTTTGTCCATATCGTTCCCATTACTAATATTGGAAAAAATTTCTTGTTTTATTCAAATATTTCTTTATTAGGATTCTTTTTTACAACAAAATTTTGATTTTGCTATTTTTAGAGGTTAATGCTCCTTTATATTGTATGAATGTTGCTTGGGTTTTAAATCAAAAAAAAGAAACCTAAAAATTAAGTTTCTTTATTCCTTTCTTTTTTATTTACGGTAATCAAAGAAGTTAGAAGTGTATTTAAGTAGCGAAATACCTGAGAATCCGTATCTTTTAACTTTTCTAACACCTCTTTAATTGTTTCCAAACTAATATCCCTCGTATTCTCTTCCTTAAGTTCCTGAAATACCCCCTCCATAGCATCCTCAAGCATTCTCCTATCAATCTTTTCCAAAGTCACAGTCGTATAATTATGCAACTGATTAGAAAAAACTTTCAAACTATCTTCTATAAAGAATTCTCCAAACAAACACCATGAAGAAGGATAATGTGTCTCCACCATATGATTTTTACTTTTAATAACAGAAAAATTCTCATTATATAAAAGAACCCCAACCATGGAATTAGAAGGAATAATATTAATCAGTTTCTTCTTTATTCTCTTATACTTTAATTCATACTCATCTTTCAATACCCCAGGTCCATCAAAATTATAAATCTGTTTAACCTTTCTTAAAAGTGAATTCTCTAACTCCATACAACTAACCATTGCTAAATTTCCCCCTTTAGAATGTCCCACAACATAAACATTATCATCATCTTTATAAATAGCATTCTTAAGATAATCTATCCCCATTTTCTGTGTATTTGTTGGATACTGATAAAACATTCTAGCATTTTCTACCCAAGAAACAAAAGAACGATCACTTCCCCTAAAAGAAATAATTTTATTCTTTCCTAAAACAAAAGTCATCGCACCAAACTGAACAAAATCATCCCTTTTTCCAACAAAATTTTCAATTTTCAAATCTTGATATCTTTTCGACTTTACCATTACTTTTAATAATTGATAAGCTAAACTCCCTGTATTTCCCCCATGCAACCTATCCTTAAACTTAACACTATACTTTACAAACTCCTGTAAATTCTTTTCTTCATCAAATGAATCTAAAGGTAAATAAGAAAGACAAGCAAAAATCAAAAAATCTTGTGAATTCAACTTTACATACTTTACAGTAGTATCTTTATAATAATTTAAATAATCAATAATAGTATACATATCTCTTTCCTCTTTACTATTTTTGTAAAGTAGAACAATACTACTTTACTCTCTATTCATTCTATCACAATTTAAAAAAGAAAAAAAGAAGAAGTTTACAAAAAATTTCCTATCAACTTCTCCACATAACTAAAAACATATTCTTGTAAATAAATACCAACCTCTCGATCATATTCTTCCCCAAGAAGTAAATTATCCGAAATCATTTTAAAAGAAATAACCGGAATATCTCGATGATGAGCAATCGTATAAGTCGAAATACTCTCCATATCTTCACAAAGAATATGATACTTTTCATTCAAAAATAAAACTCTATCCACTTCTTGATTCCATACATCACCACTCCCAATAGTACCACATAAATAATTGGTTTTAGGTGGATTTCCTAATGCCAATGCAAGAAGCTTTTCATCTGAAGAATAAGACAAAAATCGATCAGTCTCTCCACTTAAAAAAGTAAGAAGTTCCCATTTATCTGGATGAACACCACCCAAAGCAGGAGAAAAAGAACTTTTATAAGAATTAATATTAACACAATTTGTCCCAATAACCATATCCGAAACATGTAACTCCTTCGTAGTAGCTCCTGCTATTCCATAATTAATAATTGCTATAGGATGATAATTCTCTATCCCAATAGTAAGAGAAGAACTAGCTTCAATCAAACCAACCTTAGATAAAGAAATAACAACAGGATAATTTCTAATCATCCCTTCATAAAAAAGATACCCTCCTATCTCTCTTTTCACAAGATGAGCTATTTTTTTTAACAAACAAGAACATTCTACCTCCATTGCTACCTGCAACAAAAAAGGACTTTTCCCCATAAATTCTTCACCTCACAATAAAATCACTAAAATCATACTATAAAAAAGAAAGAAAAGTCAAGAAAAAAAACAATAGTCTTCTCTAACCATTGTAATTTTTATTCCGAATAAACTCTCTCAATATCTTAGTAATTGCCCTTTTCTCAATCCTTGAAACGTAACTCCTACTAATCCCAAGTGCAGAAGCAATTTCCTTCTGTGTCTTCTCTTCCTCATGCTCAAGACCATAGCGCATATTAATAATCTTTCTCTCTCTTTTCGATAAAATATTTAAATATTTCCTCAACAACAAAATATTATCTTTCAAATAAATATCTTCTAAATAATCAGGATCCTTAGTCTTTAAAACATCTAAAACAGTAATCTCATTTCCCTCTTTATCATAACTCACCCCATCATAAATACTAACATTTTTTGCATTTTTCTTATTACTCCGAAAATACATCAAAATTTCATTCTCTGCACACTTAGCAGCATAAGTAGTAAGCTTTACTTTCTTTTCAACAGAATAAGTATCTATTCCCTTAATTAAACCAACTGTACCTATTCCAATCAAATCATCAACATCATTACCACTTGTTTCAAACTTTTTAACAATATGCGCTACCAATCTCAAATTATGAAGAATTAATTGATTCCTAGCCTCACTATCTCCTTCTTTCATCTTCTTAATATATTCCTCTTCTTCCTCTTTAGATAATGGATCAGGAAATACTTCATTAGAATAAGAACCCATAAAAAAAGTATGACTAATAATCAAATGAAACAAACTTAAAAACATCAACACACCTCTACTAATTTATACAACAAAAATACTTACTTTAGAACTAAACGAAATATTTTGCCAAAAAAAATGTCAGTATTTTCTACTAACATTATTTTTTACTATCACATTTAGAACATTTAATTCCATCTTTTGTTTCTACTAAAATACTTCCACACTGAGAACATAACTCCCCAGTAGGCTTATCCCAAGTAGCAACCTTACACTTAGGATAATGATTACAACCATAAAATATCTTTCCTCGTCTTGTTACTTTTTCAACAATCATCCCATCACACTCTGGACATTTCATAATTTCCTTAACTTCCTTTTTTTCCTCATTACTCTTAATATATTTACATTCAGGATAATTAGAACACGCAACAAACTTTCCATATCTACTTTGCTTAATAACCAAAGGATTACCACACTGAGGACACATCTCTCCAGTTTCTTCTGGAGCTTTTTTCTCCATTTCCTTAAAAGCAACCTCTACTTTAGGTTCAAAATCATCATAAAAACGCTCTAACAATTTATACCAAACCAAATCTCCTAAAGCAATCTTATCTAAATCATCTTCCATTTCTTTAGTATACTTAACATTAATAATATCTTTAAAAAATTCTTGTAATTTATCCGTGATTTCTATTCCAATATCCGTAGGAATAAATTTCTTATCAACTATTTGAACATAAACTCTTTCCTTTAAAGTATCAATAGTCTTTGCATAAGTAGAAGGCCTACCAATACCAAGTTCTTCCATTTCCTTAATTAAACGACTTTCTGTATATCTAGCAGGTGGCTTAGTCTCATGTTCCGATACATCAATATGATTAGATACAACTTGATTACCAGAAACAAGCTCAGGAAGTATCTTATCATTAGAGTCTTCATAGCAAGAATATACTTTTAAATAACCATCAAACAACAAAATCTGACCACTTGTTTTAAAACGATAATCATGATTAAGCAATGTAACACTAGTAGCCTCCACCTTAGCGTCTTTCATCAATGAAGCAAGAGCCCGATAATAAATTAAATGATATAACTTATACTCATCATTAGATAAATATTCCCTAATATCTTCTGGCTTTCTAAAAATACTAGTAGGTCTAATCGCCTCATGAGCATCTTGAACATTCTCTGTCTTTTTAGATTTTTTTACATATCCAACATAGTTTTCTCCATAAGTATTTTTAATATATCCATAAGTATTTTTTACAAATTCATCACTCATTCGAATAGAATCTGTTCTCATATAAGTAATCAAACCAACCGTTTCATCTTTTAAACTAATTCCTTCATAAAGCTTTTGCGCAATTGACATTGTCTTTTTCGAAGTAAAATTAAGTTTATTAGAAGCCTCTTGTTGAAGCGTAGAAGTAGTAAAAGGAAACTTACTTTTCTTATCCTTTTTTTTCTTGGAAACATCTTCAATAACAAAAGTCTTATCCAACTCTCCAAGAATACGATCAGCATCTTCTTTAGTAGAAATCTCTACTTTCTCATGACAATAACTATCTAACTTTGCATCAAAAGAATCAAAATAAGCATCAATCTCATAATATTTCTCGATATTAAAAGCTTGGATTTCTCTTTCTCGATCGACAATTAATTTTAAAGCAACACTTTGCACACGACCAGCAGATTTTCCTTCTGTCTTAGACTGCATTAATTTACTCAAACGAAATCCAATAATTCTATCCAAAATTCTTCTTGCTTCTTGAGATTTAACCAAATTATCATCTATTTTTCTTGCTTTACGAAAAGAATCTAAAATGACATCTTTGGTAATTTCATTAAAGACAATTCTTTCATAATCATTATTTTTTAATCCAAGAGTATCATATAAATGCCATGAAATAGCCTCTCCTTCCCGATCAGGGTCAGTTGCTAAATAAACAAAATCAGAAGCTTTAACTTCTTTTTTTAACTCAGTAACCAATTTTTTCTTACCCTTAATAATTTTATAATCAGGTTTAAAATGATCATCTAAATCAACACCAAAGCCATATTTACCAGAAGTGGATAAATCTCTAATATGACCAAGTGAAGAAACAACTTTATAATCTTTACCTAAATACTTCTCAATTGTCTTACTTTTACTAGGGGATTCCACAATAACTAACTTTTTTCCCAAAATACATCCCTTTCCTTCCTGATACAATTATATACTAAATAAAATTAATTTTGTCAAGACAATAAAAAAAATACTTATCAATTCCTTCCCTAAAATAAAAAAAGAAAGCAAAAGAATAGTTTTACTTCCAATAAAAACTAAATTTTAATCTTCCCTTTCTTTTCTTTCATAACCAAGTTGTTCTTTCTTCTCCATCATATAAGAAGTAATTATTGACTCTATCTCTGGTAAAGCATTAGGATCAATATTAGATAAATAAACTTTCTCCTTAATCGTATCCAAAATAATATTTCCAAAAATAAGCCCCTTACGAACGGTCAAATCATTAAACATATCAGGTGTTATCGTAACAAAAAAATATCCCCATAATAAACGCTTAGTCGCTATAATAATTCTCTTATTTGTAAGTGCAACAACATTCGTATAAAATATTTCAAAAACATTTGGATTTTTTTGTGCAGGAAAAGCATAAAGAATTTCCTCATCAGGATTCAAATGCTTCTCCACAATTGCACAATGCTTCTCTAAACGAAACGCAATAGTAAGCGGATATTTTCTCTTAAATTCACTTACCATCTCATAACATTTTCCCATCTTATCCTCCTACTCTTGTTTTAAATCAAAATACTTATCATATAACTCTTGTAATTTATCAACAGTAGTTTCTCCCTCAATATAATCAACAGCCTCTTTTCCAGCAAGAACAATAGTAGTAGGAGTTCCCCAATTACCACTATTCTTTTTCAAGAAAGTATTAGAACTTTCAAAAGAACTCCATTCTTCTTCTGTAAATGTATCAGTATCTACATAATACATTGGTAAATTCTTAGAAGAAGCAAATTCTTTTGCAACTGGCATAAAATTAGCACAATGAGAGCAACTTTCTCTAGATAAAATAACAACAAAAGATTCATTATTATCAATCTTCTTTTGGTAATCACTATAAGATAATAATTGCAATCCAGCTTCTCCTTCCAAAGTAAGAGGTAATTGATAAGAAGGTTCATCCTTTTGACCTTTCATCAAAAAGCATCCTAAAATAACAACAATAATTAAACCAATAATCAATATCAAATCTGATTTCTTTAATTTTTTACCTTTCTTTTCCTTAGATGAATCATCATCGTTAAAAGAAGTTTCTCCAAAATCCTCTAAATCAGAATCTATATCTACATTTTTTTCTATAACCTCTTCTTCCACTACTTCCTCTATCTTCTTAGTAGTAACTTTTTTCTTAGAAATAGTATTATTACTCTTTTCTGAAGAATTCTTTCCTTCTTTTTTAGAAGTATTTTCTTTCCCCCTAGTTTCTTTCTTTACTTGATTATTCTTTTTCTCTTCACCTTTATTCTCTAAACGAGAAGAATTTTTCTTTGAAGAATCACTCTTTTTTGTCACTTTCTTTTCTTTTTCTTCTTTACTCATCTCAATAAAACTCCTTTCTCATATTAATTATGATACTATTTTTTTTCTTATTTTGCAATTATTTTATCACAATAAAGTCATTAACATAAAATAAAAAGGATCCCATATTTAATATATAATGATCAGACTTTAAAAAATTCAAAAAAAAACTACTCAACATGAGTAGTAATATATTTCTTCGTGGTCGGGAAGACAGGATTTGAACCTGCGACCTCTACGTCCCAAGCGTAGCGCTCTACCAAGCTAAGCTACTTCCCGAAAAAAAATATGGTGGAGAATAAGGGATTCGAACCCTTGACCCCTTGCGTGCA
>JAQXQC010000004.1 GCA_029100965.1 Bacilli bacterium
TCTACTCCTGCATCTCCCATAAACATAAACTTATAACCATCAAGTTTAGTATAAATAACATTACTATTATCATTTTCATTATCATAATATTTAGTTTGTAAGAAATGGAACTTGTTATTATCTATATTTAGTTCTTTAATACATGAATAATATTTAATTTTCTTTTTGTCTAATACTTTAATTAATTTTTTTTCCAAATCGTTAAACTCACCACAGTTAAATATAACTTTTTTTACTTTAAAATTATTAACTAAGTTAATCGCTTCTCCCATATGATCATAGTCTCCATGAGAGAGAATTAAATAATCTAATTTTTTGATTCCCATAGAATGTAGATAAGGAATAATCTTAGAAGTGGTTAAAGTTGCTTTATTTTTGTTTTGTGCCCATTTTTCTTTAGGGATTTCTATTTTCCCTCCTGTATCTATTAAAATATTGCCTTGGTTATGGGGCATTTTTATAAAGATAGAGTCTCCTTGTCCAATATCTAAAAAGGTAACTAAAAGGTTTTGATTCATCATTGGCATTTGATAATGGATAAATATTACTATTCCTAATAAAATATAATATTTTTTCTTATAAATTGAGAGAATAATTAATAAATAATAAAATATAATCATTGATATACTTGGCTTACAAAATATTATTTTTCCATAAGGAATACAATAAAATATAGCATTGATTTTTTCTAATATAAAAATTAGTTTTTCATATATGGGATATAAATTGTTAAAAATTAAAACTAAAAATGTAGCTGGAAAGATTATTGTACTAACTAGTGGTATCATAACTAAATTAAAAAGAATAGATAAGAAATTTATTTTTTGAAAATGATAAATACTAATCGGAAAAGAAACAATAAAACTTAGGAAAGAAATGTAAATACTTTTATATCGATTAGGAAGCTTGCTTATTTTCTTTTGGCATAAAATAATTGCTGTGCTAATTACATAAGAAAATTGAAAACCTATATCAAAAATTAAATTTGTATCAATTATTATAGATATTGATAAAAGGCATAGTAATAAATCTAATGGTTTTATTTTTAAATTAAAACATTTATTAATTGAAAATAAAATAAACATAATAGTAGTCCTTGTGATGGAAGCACTATTTCCTGTCAAAAATAAATAAAAAATTAAAAAAATAGAAATTATTCCATATTTACTTTTGTTATGATAGGTAATTTTATTTAATAAAAATAATAATATTGTTACTATGAAACTGATGTGCATTCCAGATATAGAAAACAAATGTGAAATACCGTTTTCTTGATATTTTGAAATTATTTCTTGCTCCATTATTGTTTTATCTCCTAAGATAAAAGTTCGTAAATAACCTGTTTTATCTATTTTATCAATTCTATTTAGTGTAATATTTTTAATTTGATAAAATAAACTTTGATGATAGGATAAAATTTCTATTTTATTGGCTTGAATTAAGAAAAAAATTCCTTTGTGTTTTAAGTATTCTTTATAATTAAAAATATTGGGGATTGTATTGTTAGATGGTTGGTTTAATGTTCCAGTAATTTTTATTTTTGTTCCTAATTCTATTTGTTTTAAAAATTTTTGTTTTTCTTTCTTTGTTTTAAAGTAGTAATGTACAATTAACTTTTCCTTTTCTTTTATTTCTAGAGTGAGATGATCTCCATCTTCTTTTAAATTTGTTACAATGCCTATAAATTCTTTTTCATTGCCTATATATTTGCTTTTTTGTGGAAAATAGAAAAAAATTATTTCAGCATAAAAAATACAAATAATTAAGATAAATTTGAATAAATATTTAGATTGTAATATAGTCTTTAATTTTTTCAAATAAGGCATCCCCAATACCAGAAATCTCTTTTAAATCTTCTATTTTTTGAAAAGGGCCATTTTTTTCTCGATATTGTACAATTGATTCTGCTTTGCTTGCACCTATTCCTGGTAATTTATCAAAATCACTAACAGTTGCTGTGTTGATGTTAATTGGTTCTGTTATAGTTTCTTGTTCATTAGATGTTGCTTTGTCTTTTTTTGTTTCATTTTTATTAATACAAGCATCATTTTTTAATACTGGGCAGACACAAGTATTATCGATTACTTTTGCTGTTTTTTCTTCTGTCATTGCTAATTTTATTTCCTCATTTGTATATATAATAATTACCATTTCATTTGTTACTTTTTTGGCTAAATTAATTGTCTGTGTATTTGCGTTTTCTAAAAAGCCACCTGCTAAATTTACAACATCAATAACTTTTTTGTTTTGTTCTAATTCATATACTCCAGGATTAGCGATTGCTCCTTTTATATCCACAAAGACATTTTCTTTTTGATTATCTTTTTTGTTGGTTTCTTCTTTTTCTTCTTTAAAAATTAATTCCTCTGGTTCTTCTTTTGAAGTTTCTTTTTTTGCATTTTTAGAATAGTTATTAAGAAAAAATAAGAAAACTATTCCTATAATAAAAAAAGTTAGTATTACCCATTTTAAATTCTTTTTCATTTTTTTCCTCCTCTACTTATATTATTCTAGATGGACAAGTTAAAATCCTTCTTCTTTTTTTATTTTTTTAAAATACTGATTTAGCTTTTTAAAAATACCAATTTAGCAAATCATTTTTTATCAAGTAAATTTTTTATCAGTATTTTTTGTATAAAATGTTAAAAAAAGTTAATCATAATAATGGAGGTTTGATGATGAAAGAAACTAATGTTAAATGTAATGTAGAAAATTGCAAGCATAATGAATGCAATTGTTGTAATTTAGAGGAACTTGATATTAGTTGTACATGTAAGGGTTGCGATTGTACTAGTAAAGATGAAACAATTTGTAAAAGTTTTAAAGAAAAATAAAAGGGCACATCTAATCAAAGTAGATGTACTTTTTTAATGTCTAGGATGATATAAATCATAATTTTCTTTTAATGTTGTATTATTTACATTTGTGTAAATTTGGGTTGTGGAGAGATTGCTGTGTCCAAGTAAAAGTTGAATACTTCTTAAATCTGCTCCATTATTTAATAGATGTGTTGCAAAAGAATGTCTTAAGACATGTGGGCTGATTGTTTTATTAAAGTCTTTTTCTTTTGCTATTTCTTTTAATATTTTAAAAAATCCTTGTCTAGTTATCCCTTTTCCATGATTGTTTAAAAAGACATTATCACAAAAATATTTTTTCTTTAAAGAGTTTCGATATTCTGATAAATAGATATTTAAGTATTTTATTGCCACTTCACCAATTGGAACGATTCTTTCTTTATTTCCTTTTCCAATTACTCTTACTATTTTATTGTCTAGATCAAGATTAGGTATTTTTAAATTCACTAACTCACTTACCCTTAATCCTGTTGCATACATTAGTTCTAACATAGCTTTATTTCGATAATCAAAATTTGTTTTTACTGGAATATCTAGGAGTATTTCCATTTCCTCAATAGATAAGATATTGGGTATGCTTTGATAATGTCTTGGCATTTCTATTCGATCGGCAATGTTATCTAAGTGATGAACTTTTGTCAAAAATGTATGGAAACTTTTAATTGCTGAAATTTTTCTCATCACACTAGTAACTGCATATTTTTCTTTATCTAATTTATTTAAATACTCAATTAAGTGTTCTTTTTTAATATTTGAATATGGTATTTTTTGTTGTTCAAGGAATGATAAATACTTATTAATATCTAACATATAAGATATAATAGAATTTTCTGATAAATGTTTCATTGTTAAAAGATAGATTTGGTACTCTCTTATTATTTCTTGATTTTCTTTTGATAAAGATACTTCTTTTAATATTTTCATAATTCACCTTCTAAAAAAATTGTTTAAATTGGTTGACAAGATAATAAAAAAATAGTAGAATGAATACATAAGCGTTTTGGAGACATACTCAAGAGGCTGAAGAGGCGCCCCTGCTAAGGGTGTAGACTGGGAAACTGGTGCGAGAGTTCAAATCTCTCTGTCTCCGCCATAATGATTTAATCCCTTATTCTGATAAGGGTTTTTTTATAGAAAACATAGTTTAATGCAAATGTAATTACTATTCTTTTATTTCTTCACCTTCTATATTATTTGCAATATAATTATAACATTTAGTATAAAAATAATCTATTAATACTTAAGAAAAAATTAATTCAGTATTTTATTTCCTTGTAAAAAATGCTAATTTTCTATTCTATTTTATTTACTATTTTTAAATGATTGTTATATTTTAATTGATTTTCTATTTTAGTTCGTGGTATAATTTGGTTATGCTGAAATGGCTCAGATGGTAGAGCAATTGATTCGTAATCAATAGGTCGCAGGTTCAAGTCCTGTTTTCAGCACCATTTTGAATTCAACTCTTAATTGTTAAGAGTTTTTCTTTTGAAATATTTTTTATTCATATTTTGTGAAATTACTGATACAAAAAAAGATCATTAAGAAATTTTAATGATCTTTAATTTTCTGCTTCTTCTAACATATTTTCAATAAAAATGCCATATCCCTTTCTACAATCATCTACTACAACATGAGTAACAGCACCAACAATCATATTGTTTTGTATAATAGGGCTTCCACTCATTCCTTGAACAATTCCACCAGCACTTTTTAATAATCGCTCATCGGTTACTTCAAATAAAATATTTTTTTTACTTTTGTCATTTTGCATTACTTTTAAAATGTTAATCTTAAATTCTTCTACATTTTCTCCTGATATTACTGTTAGAATAGAGGCATCTCCTAAAGTAATATCTTTTTTAGTTCCTACTTTGTATTGTTTTGTGTTAGGAAGTTCGTTGGTATAAGTTCCAAATATTCCTGATTTTGTATTTTCCTTAATATTTCCATACACTTCAGAAATATTGTATTTGGCATTTTTTTCTCCTGGATTTCCACGATCAGATGGGTTAATTCCTGTAACAGTAGAACTATATATTTTACCATCTTTAATTTCTAGTTTTTGTCCGGTTGCAGATTCAATAATTTCATGTCCTAGTGCACCATAAAGTTTAGTTTTTGGATCAATAAATGTTAAAGTACCTACTCCATTAATGCTATCTTTTACATAAAGTCCTGTTTTATAAACTGATTCGCTATCTTGAACGAGTTTTAATGTTGTTTCTTTGACTTCATTAGCTCTTTTATAAGTAATTTTGATTTCATCTTTAGTTGGAGATACATCTAAAACATTTAGCATCTCCTCAATAGAATGAACTTCTTTTTCATTAATGTGAGTAATTTTATCTCCTTTTTGCAAATTTGCTTGGCTTGCTGGATCATTTTCTCCTATTTTATAAGTTCCTACAATTAATACACCATTACTTTTTAATTCAATTCCTATATTTTGACCACCAGCAATGATATAATCTGAATAAGCAAAGACATTAAAAGGAATGATAAAAAAAGTTAGAAGAAGCAGTAACAGACTAGATGTTTTCTTTCTTTTTTGCATCAATTCCATCTCCTTTTTAATCTTTTTACAGATTACATTATTAATATTAGCAAGTAAAATAATTTTATGTTATTCAATAATTACCAAAAGAGGAGAAAAAAGGAATTTTATGATATACTTATTTATAGGTGATATTATGGAATTAATTGATGGAAAAATTATCCAAAAAAAATTTTTAAAAGAGTTAAAAAAAGAAGTTGATTTATTTGGTCATTTTAGAGAGATTGCTGTTATTTCAACAGGAGATAATTTATTAGAAGGTGCTTATTTTAAAGCAATTCAAAGTATGGCCCAGAAAATGGGATTTCCTATTCGAAAAATGCATTTTGATTATATTTCTGAGAATAAATTGCTCTTACTTATTGACCAGTTAAATGCTGATTGTAATGTTAGTGGTATTTTAGTCATGCATCCTTTGATTGATGGGATAAATGAAATAAAGGTTCGAGAAAGAATTTGTCCAAAGAAAGATATTGAAGGATTAAATTATTATTATGGTTTTAAAAATACTTATCCAGAACTTTATCTTCCTTGTACAGCTCTTGGTATTATTATGATTTTAGAAGAATTGCATATTTCTTTAATAGGGAAAAATATTATTATTTTAAATCGTAGTCCTAGAATAGGTCTTCCTTTGTTAAATTATTTTTTAAAACAAAATGTAGATGTAACAATTTGTCATCGTTATACAGATAATAAGACTTTATTAAAAAATGCTGATATTGTTATTTCAGCTTTGGGTAAACCTAATCATATTGATAGTAGAATTTTAAAAAAAGATAGTATAATTATTGATGCTGGAATGTGTGTTGTTGATAAAAAAATTGTTGGAGATATTAAATTTCATCAAGAAAGTTTGGCAAAATATTATCTTTCTCCTACTAATGGAGTTGGTTCTCTTACTACAATGGCTCTTGCTAATAATATTTATATTAGTTATTATCTAAATCAGGAAGATAAAGATTATCCATTATTTTAATCTCTAAATCATCACGGGAACTTAAATTCTGAAAATCATTTTCATCTATTGCTAATTGGTAAGAGACTTTTTCTTGAAAGTCTTTTTTTAAAATTTTTTTGTTTTTTAATAAATAATCAATCGTTTTTTGGGAAGAATAAGGAAAAGTAATTTGAATAAGATAACCTTTTTTTAAGAAAATAGTATGATTTTTTAATACTTCTGTAGAACTTTTTGTATAAGCTCTGACAAGACCACCTGCTCCTAATTTTATTTTTCCAAAATAGCGAACAACTATACATAAAACGTGACTTAAATTTTGTTTTTCTAAAACTAATAAGATAGGTATTCCTGCTGTTCCACTTGGTTCTCCATCATCAGATGCATATTTTTCTTGTTCTAAAATATAGGCATAGCAATAATGAGTGGCATTTGGATATTTTTCTTTGGTTTGATTTAAATACTTATTAATTTCTTCTTTTTGATTAACGGGAAAAATAAGGCTAATAAATTTTGAGTTTTTGATTTCCATACTGTATTCATTTTCAATTACGCTTTTCATTTTGCACCTCTTTGTTTTATTGTAACATAGGTGTTTTATTTATGTAAATCATTATTTTTTTTGAAAAAGCCCATACACATATATCCCTAATACATAATTTATCTTAGGAAGTGATAAAAATGAATGACTATGGATTTGGCTATATTAACTATATGAATAATATGCAAGGAAATGTTAATTATCCTAATCTAACACAAAATGATTATTCTAGTTTGCCTCAAACTGAATTATCTTTTGATAATAAGCATGTTTCTGAATTATTAGATCCGTATCAAGGATTTATTCGAGGAAATAGTTTTAGTCAATTATATGACAAATATAAGAATTATAAGCCTATGGAATTAAATCCTAAAAACGAAAGAGAGGCTATGTTGTATCAGCTATTACAATATAAATTTGCATTAACAGATTTAAATTTATATTTGGATACTCATCCTAATGATCAGGAAATGATTGCTATATTTAAAAAATATTTGACTATTGAAAAGCAAATTAAAGAAAGATATGAAGGGATGTATGGGCCTTTGACAGTATATGATATTCAACCAAATACTACTAATTGGATTTGGAAAAATAGTCCATGGCCTTGGGAGGTGATATAATATGTTTCAATACGTAAAAGCTTTACAATATCCAATTAATATTAAGAAAAAAGATTTGAGAATGGCGCATTTAATTGTTACTCAATATGGTGGTGCTAATGGTGAGTTAGCAGCTGCTTTACGATATTTAAATCAACGATTTACTATGCCAGATGATAAAGGTAAGGCATTACTTACGGATATAGGTACTGAGGAATTAGGACATGTTGAAATGATTTGTACTATGTTATACCAATTAACGAAAGGCGCTACTATACAAGAATTAAAAGATGTTGGATTAGATACTTTCTATGCTGAACATGGTGGAGATATTTTCCCAACTAATACAACTGGAGTTCCTTTTACTAGTGGATATTTTGCTGCAGTAGGAGATCCCATTGCTAATTTATCAGAAGATATGGCGGCTGAGGAAAAAGCTAGAGCTACTTATGAAAATTTAATTAATTTAACTACTGATCCAGATATAATAAGGCCACTTTTATTTCTTCGGCAGCGAGAGATAATTCATTTTAATCGATTTAAAGAATTATATAAAGAATATAAAAAGAAAGGATATAAATAGTATCCCTTCTTTTTAGGCGAATTAACACATTTTTCCATTGATTGCTCTTCTAATGGAAGATCCTACTGCTTGTCCTAAATTAAACATTACAGATACTGTACGCATCATAGCATTTAATAAAGCACTACTAAATCCTCCTTTTATTTGTAACATTTCTTCTTGTTTTAATTCAATCATTTCCCTTTTTCTCCTTTCTTTTTTAACATCTTTTAGGATGGATATATCCATCTACAATTCCTATTAAGAACGAGGCGAAAGCACTAAATCCAGCCATTAAGCCCCAATTTACGCCTCCTCCTTTTACTTCTTTTAATTCATTATTTTCAATAATTTCCATACTACTCTCTCCTTTCTATTCTTTTAAATATTCAATTATTTTTTTCTTCTCTTTTGGGATTCTTATTACTAGATGGTAACCGTTTTTTTGATAATCTTTATTTAAATCTTTTACTTCTAAATAAACTTTTTGATAATTGATGTTATCTTGATAAATAATATTTGGATTAATTTTTTTTACTTTATATTCATAATGAATATTAGAAATCTGCAAGTATTTATTTTTTACTATTGTTGATACCTCCTTTTCCGGTACCAATACCTCAAGATAAAATAAGGAGTCTTTAAATAAGATTTTGGAGTGAAGTTGAATTGAAGTTTGATAATAAAAGGTATTGATTCCATAAATTATAAATAATAGTAAAATGAATACGTTTAACAAAAAGATTTTGATGATTGACTTGCATTTTCTGTTTAAAATAAGGTAAGTGTTTAACATAATTTTTTTTCTTTCCTTTGTTTTGTCAGGTTCTGTAGTAGTTTTCCTTGACTAAAATATAAAGTTTGATCAAATAAATCAAGATTTTCTCTGCGATGAGATACTACAATTATCGTTTTGTCTGGATATTTAGAGAAAATATTTTTCAAGATTTTTCTTTCTAAGTTAACATCTACTGCATTTAATCCCTCATCTATTAATATAATCTTTTTTTCTTGCAAAAGTAATCTTGCTAAAAGAAGTCGCTGTCTCTGTCCACCAGAGAGATTTAGACCATTTTCTTCTAATTTTGTTTGATAACCTAAGAAGAATTTTTTTACAAAATCATCTACATAGGTTATTTTGCAGATATCTAACCATTTGTTAGAATCTATTTCTTGGTAAAGGGTAATGTTATTTAGAATGGTATCTGTGTATAAAATTTCATTTTGTGACATTAGTCCTATTGAATTTCTGACATCGGAGATAGAATAATTATTTAGATCAATACCATTTAAATAAATCATATTTCTATTTATTTCATAGTATTTAAGTAGTAATTTTAAAATTGTACTCTTACCACTGCCCGAGTCACCTAATATGATTACTTTATTTCCTTTCGAAATATCAAAAGTAATAGATTCTAATATATTTTTTTCTTGATTGTAACTGAAGGATAAGTTTTGAAATGATATTTTTCCATCTGCAACAAAATTTGTTTTAGTGTATAGATTTTCCTCTTTTACTTCAAATAAATGATTAATTCTTTTTAACGAATTTTTTGAATAAAAGTACTCTTTATTTAATTGAATAAAATTGATAATGGGTTCTAGAAAACAATTTGCAAGTGCTGTTAAGCTCATCAAGTAACCTAATGTCATTTTTTGATTCATTACAAAATAAATTCCTATAAATTGAAAAAGTAAAGTTCCGATTGTTGTAATTAATTCTTTTAAAAATAATTCCATTGTGTTAATGTTTTGATAAAAGAAATTATCATTTAATGATTTTAAATAAAGAGTTTCCATTCTTTCATTTATTGTACTTTCAATATTCATATTTTTAATTGTCTCAATGCCACTAATTGTTTCAGTTAGAAAAGACTGAATAGCAGCATTATTTTGTTGATTTAGTTTTGTATATTTTTCTAGCCATGGTCTAAAAACTAAAAATATTGCAAAATAAATCAAGATAATCATTACCATAAAGAGAAACATTTTGACATTCATAAGAATTAGAGTCATTCCTGATGCGATTAAAATAATTCCATCTAAACATACAGTGAGAATTAATTGATGTACAAAGTTTTTTACATAGATTAAATCATTTAATCGACTTATCATTTCTCCTGTTGTTCTACTATGATAATAACTATAAGGAAGTAAAATTATTTTTTTGAAAGTACGTAGAAAAATTAGATAATCTAGTTTTTGGCTAAAAATAATAAAAGTTTGATTTCTGAATAAACTACTAATGATTTTAAATAAAGATAAAATGCCAAAGATAAAAGTTATTATTAGAAGATTATTTTTTGTGCTTTCTATGATGAAATCAATAATAAATTGTAAATAAAAACTACAGATACAAGAAAATATTGTATAGAATAATGAAAGAAATAGGATAGTGAAAATCATGCTTTTATTTTTAATAAGTATTTCTTTGATTATGGTATTTAAATATTTTGTTTCTTGATAAGTTTCTATTTTTTTGATTGGTCTAAGAATAAGAATATAGCCTGTCCAAATATTTTTAAACTCTTCTATTAATATTTCTCTTTGCCCAATTGCTGGATCCATTACGACTACTTTATTTTTCTTCATTGTATATACAACACAAAAATGTTCATAATTTTTATCAATGATTTGAATGATAAATGGAGTTTCTATTTCTTGTAAAGTATTGTAATTGTTTGTTTTGTATCCATTAGCATTAAATCCAAGTTTTTCTGCCGCTTGTTTTAGTTGATAAAAATTTGTTCCTTCTTTGTTTGTATTGGTTAATTCGACTAATCTAGCCATTGAAATTGAACCTTTGTAGTAGTGAATGATAGATAATAAAGATGCTGCACCACATTCTTTATATCCATCTTGTAAGACAATTAAATTTTTTTTCATTTTTACCTCCTCTACTTATATTATTCTTTGTTGATGAGGTAAAATCCTTCTTCTTTCTAAAATTTTTTTAAATTAATAATACTGATATAGATTTTTTTCTTTAGAATAGAGTATTTTGATGAATAAGAATGAAAAAAACACTAGATTTTTTTCTAATGTTTTTTAGATTTTTTATTTGATTTTGGCTGTTTTATTGCTTCTAGGCGATTGATTTTAACTCCTAATTTTACAAATTTTTTTTCATATTCTGTTTTAATATTTTGAGAGATGTCTTCTTGGTAAAGATCTCTTGTTATAGATTTGATTTGGTAGCCAAAATTTTCTAAGGATTCTTTAGAATATTCAAATAAAGGATTGTTATCTGTTTTCATGATAATTTCGGCATTACTTTTAAAGATTTTATCATATTTTTCTAAAAATATTGGACTGGTTAATCTTCTTTTAGCGTGTCTTTCTTTTGGCCAAGGATCAGAAAAGTTAAGATAAATTAAGGAAATTTCTTTGGAAAAAATAGTATCAATATAATTGGCATCTAATCTTACTAATTTTAAGTTATCAATCTCTAGTTCGTTTGACTTTTGGATTGCTCTAACGAGAACACTATCAAATTTTTCTATTCCAATAAAGTTGATATTTGGATAACGAAGGGCATTTTCGATAATAAAGTCTCCTTTCCCCATGCCAATTTCAATATAAATTGGATTATCATTTTGGAATACTTCTTTCCATTTTCCAATATAATTGGTAGCGTCTTCTACATAGTACTTTCCTTTTTCAATAATTTCATTTGCTCCTTTAACGTGTTTTAATCGCATTGTTATTTACTCCTTTACTAAAAAACTCTTTTTATTCCATAATTTGATAAATTAAAGGATTTTCTTTTGGTGGGTTATCTGTAATCAAGAATGATTCTGTGGAGATTTCTTGTGGGTTTAATTCTTTTGAAGTATATAATGTCATTAAGGTATCGCCTACTTCTACTTTATCTCCTACTTTTTTATTTAAGATTATTCCTGCGCCATAATCTAATTTATCGTTTAAGTTTAATCTACCTGCACCTAGATGCATAGATAAATTTCCTAATAAAAGGGCATCAATTGTATCAATGAATCCAGATTTTTTGCTTAAGATTTCGTATTGATAAGTACTTTGAGGTAAATTTGAAATGTTTCCCCCTTGAGCACCTACAAACTCTAAAAATTTGTGATAAGCATTTCCGTTGGCAATATTTTTTTGGACTAATTTTTTGGCCTCTTTCGTTGAGATATTTAAATCTAAATGAACCATTTGGGTAGCAATTTCTATACATAGATCTGTTAAATGTCCGGTTTTTCCTTGTAAAACTTCCATAGCCTCTTTTACTTCTAAAGCATTTCCAATGTTATTTCCTAGAGGAATGTCCATATTACTTAAAATGCAAACAACTTCTATTCCATGACTAGCGCCAATTTGTATCATTAATTTAGCTAATTTTTGAGCATCTTTCAATGTTTTAATTAATGCTCCTTTTCCTACTTTTACATCTATTACTAATTTTTTTGCTCCACTAGCAATCTTTTTACTCATTATAGAAGAAGCAATTAGGGGGATGGATTCTACTGTACCTGTAACATCTCTTAGGGCATAGATTTTTTTATCAGCAGGTACTAAATTACTTGTTTGACTGACAACAGCTAGTCCGATTGTTTTTACTTGGTTTAAAAATGTTTTTTCATCTAATGCAACTTGGAAACCAGGGATAGATTCTAGTTTATCGATTGTTCCCCCAGTATGGCCAAGGCCTCTACCACTCATTTTTGCAACACGTCCTCCACAAGATGCTACGATTGGAGCAACGATAAGTGTTGTTTTATCTCCTACTCCACCTGTTGAGTGTTTGTCTACGACTGTTCCTAAACTACTTAGATCTAACTTTTCTCCACTATTTAGCATGATTGTAGTTAAAGTAATGATTTCATGATCAGTTAGTCCTTTTAAAACAATTGCCATTAATAAACTACTCATTTGGTAATCTTTAACTTCTCCACTTAAATAGCCATTTACAGCATAAGCGATTTCTTCTTCTGATAAAATTTTTCCTAATCTTTTTTTATTAATAATTTCAATAATATTCATTTGAACACCTCTTTATTCTTTTTTATTCTTTTTCATTATGATAATTGGAACGAAATAAATCTTTTTCTTGATCTGTTACTTCTATTTGCGATATATCTGGTAAATCTTCTTTGGTGGATAATCCAAAATAATCTAGAAAATCATCTGTTGTTTTATAAAGAATAGGATGACCTGGTAAATCTGATTTTCCTGCTTCTTTAAGTAATCCTTTTGCTAATAATTTTCTTAAGACAAATACGGAGTCAACTCCTCGCATTTCATCAATTTTTGCTCTAGTAATTGGTTCATTATAAGCAACGATTGCTAATATTTCTAAAGCAGCTTGAGATAAGATATGCGTTCTTGGATTTTCTAATAATTTTTCATAATATTCTTTATGTTCTTGTTTGGTTGTTAATTTAAGTGTATTTCCTAAGTAACTTAATCGAAGTCCTCTATTTTCTTCTTCATAATGAATTTTTAATTGATATACTAATTTTTTTGTATCTTCTTCAGAAAGAGATAAAATAGACATAATTTCCTTTAATGTTAATCCATTATCTCCTTGTACATATAATAATCCTTCTAATATTCCTTCCATTACATCACCTTAATTCTATATAAATTTTGTCAAAGGAGTTTTCTTGAGTTAAATTTACTGTATTTTCTTTAGCTAATTCTAGAATTGACATAAAAGTTACAACAATATAACTTTTGTTATAATTATCAAATAAATCTTCAAATTCAGCTTTTTTCTTTGTTTTTAAGAAAGAAACAATATCACTTTTTCTTCTTTTTACACTATATTCTTTTGTTGTTACTCTTGTGGTAATTGGTTTTTCCATATTTTTACGAAGAAGAAATTTCTCCCATGCTTCAACTAAATTATCTATGGTTGCGTTTTCATCTGGGACTAATTTTTGAGGAGAAATTTCGTTTAAGTTAGAAGGGGCTTTGGTATAAATTTCCCGGCGATGATGTTCTAATTTTTTAAAGTCTTTTGTAATTTCTTTATACTTTTGATATTCTATTAATTTTTCTATTAAGTTTTCTCTTGTTACTTCTTCCTCTTCTTCCTCTTCTAAAGGATCTTCTTTTACTTTAGGGAGTAATGATTTGGATTTTATTTCCATTAAGGTTGCGGCCATGACTAAATATTCTGAGGCAATATCAATATTTAGTTCTTCCATTTGATGGATATAGGAAAAATACTGATCAGTAATTTCATTTATATTAATGTCATAAATATCAATATTAGATATTTTTACTAAATGTAAAAGTAGATCTAATGGGCCTTCAAATTCGTTTATTTTAATTTTGTAATCCATCTTTATCCCTCACTTAATTTTTTTATTACCATATGAATTATATCATGAAAACGCAAAAGATAAAAGAAGTTAAAATAAGAAAATACTTATTTTTCAGGAAAAAAAAGACCTTATTGGCCTTTTTTTTACATCATATCTTCTAACTCATCATACATGCTATTCATTTCTTTTTTCGCAAATTTTTTTACTTCATTAATGTATTTTTTTACATTTCCATTTCTCATTTGTTGGTATAATAATGTACCACCAACACCCATTGCTACACATGCAATTGAACCTTTCATACTCATACTAACCACTCCTTAGAATCTATGATAGATACATTTTTTTGTATCCAATTATAGTATGGATTATTCTTCTTCATCTATACCTTGATATTGATATTTTTCTAAGATAAATTCTTTTAAAGTAGTTTTTCTATAATCGACAAAATCATTCATAATGCCATTGGTAAAGCATTTTGGATCTCCTACTATCATTAAACACTTTTTTGCTCTGGTTATGCCTGTATAAATTAATTTATTATAAAGCATTCGATTAAAATTATTGACAATAGGCATAATAACTAAGGGAAATTCACTTCCTTGTGCCTTATGAATAGAGATAGCATATCCATGTCTAAAGTTAAGGAATTTATCTGTAGTGTAAGTAACTTTATTGCCATCATAGTCAATTGTAATTTCATTTTTTTTAGTAGAACTTACTTTACTATCTACAATATCTATAATATATCCTAAGTCTCCGTTATAAACATTTACTTCGGTATCATTTACGAGTTGTAGAATTTTATCACCAACACGGTAAGTAACTTCTCCAACAAATAGTTCTTTTTTCTTTTCTGATGGTGGATTAAAAAGTTGTTGTAAATGTTTGTTTAGTCTATCTATTCCATTAATGCTTTTATACATTGGAGCTAGAATTTGAATATCTTTATCTGTATATCCTTTATTTAAGGCATTGTTTGTGATATAAAGAATGGTGGGAATAACTTTATCGTTATCACACATAATAAAATTATAATCATCTCTTTTAATGATAAAGTCATCATCAATATCTTTATCTTTAACTTCGTTAGCAAGAATAGGAATATATGAGTTTTCATTTTGGCGATATAAACAGTTTAATTTAATTACATCAATTAAATCTGTATCCATTAAGTCTTTTAATACTTGACCTTGTGATACACTAGGTAACTGAAAATAATCTCCTACTAAAACTAATTTGACGTCTCTTTTAATTCCTTTTAATAAAGAAGACATCAGTAGTGTATCAATCATACTTACTTCATCAACAATAATATACTTTTCACTATTAGGATTGTATTCATCAACACAGAATTTATTTTTATCTTTATCATAGCCTAGATATCTATGAATAGTACAAGCGTATAAGTTTGTTGTTTCTGCCATTCTTTTTGCCGCTCTTCCAGTTGGTGCCAAAAGAGCGATTTCTGTATTTTTAGCTTTAAATACTTCTTTAAATAAGGTAACGATTGCTTTGATGATGGTTGTTTTTCCTGTACCTGGACCACCTGTAATAATAGTAATATTATTAGTAATGGCTTTTTTTATAGCTTTAGTTTGAATTTTATCATAATGAATTTGATTTATTTTTTCTAAATCTTCTATTTTTTCTGCTAATTTGCTAATTTTGGTTTTTGCCATATCATTCATGAAAGAAACTCTATCAGCAATATATTTTTCAGCTTCGTAAAATTCTTTTAAATAATATTTTTCTGCAATAATTACGATTTTTCTTTGTTCGTTTAGTTTAAAAATATTGTATTCTAATATTTCATCATTTATAGTTTGTAAATATTTTAGCATATTATGTTTTATTTCATCATATTCCATATAAGTATTTCCTGTTTCAAATGTAGAAGAAGAAATGACATAAATGATTAAGGCTTGAATTCTTCTATCGTCTGTTTCTTCTATTCCTGAATTTAGTGCAATAGTATCAATATCCGTAAAGTTAAAGTCCATTTCTTCAATTAATTGATAAATATTTTCACTAATTTTATCCATGGTTTTATTTTTATATCGATTGACGATAGATAAAGCATTTTTGTTGGAAAATCCTAATGTTGTTAAATCAATAACAATTTGACTAGAATATTCATATTCATTTAATACTTTATAAATTTTATCAATTCTAGATTGAGGAAGTCTAGGTATTTGGGATAATCTATCTTTATCTTTTAAAATAATATCTAGTGTTTCTTCTCCAAATGTATCAACAATTTTGGTTGCTGTGACTTCTCCTATAGGAAATAGATCACTGGATAAAAATTCAATTAGTTCTTCTTTTTTTGTGGGAAGAACTAATTCATAAGTAGTAACATGAAACTGATTTCCATATTTCTTATGTTCAATAAATTCTCCATTCATAATATATGCGCTACGAAGTCTTAAATTAAAAAAATTGCCTGTGAAATATACGCTGTTGGTATTTATTTCTAAGTCAGTTTCTTTTAATTTTAAGACACCAACGATATAGCCATTTTCTTTATTAGAATAAATTTCTTTGATATATGTTCCTTTTATATAACTCAAATGTATCACCAACTTTTCGCATAAAAATTATATCACAGAATAGAAAAAAATAGATACTTATTTGTTCTATTTTTTAAAATACTTACTTTTATTTTTTGCTTTTTTTAAGAAATATATTTGAAGTAAGAATTATTTTCTAATTCTTCTTTAATTGTTGTTTTATCTCCGTGGCCAGGATATAAAGTGATTACTTTTTCATATTTTTTAATTTTTTTAAGGCTTTGTAGCATTTCGTTGAAGTTGCCGCCTTCTAAGTCACATCGTCCGATTGTTCCTTTAAAAATAAAATCACCAACAAACATTATTTTATCTTCTCTAAAGTAATAGCAAACAGAATCTCTACTATGTCCTTTGGTAAAAATTACTTCTAAAGAAAAGTTTTCAATAGAAAGTTCTCCCTCTTTTAAATTGTTATACTGATAGACTGGATAATGAAAATTCTCTGTTAATTTTTTTAGACAACCAATATGATCAAAGTGAGAATGTGTAATGAGAATGCCTACTATCTTTTTTCCTTGAATAAATTTTAATATTTTTTGATATTCATCTCCTGGGTCAACTAAAAGGTAAGTATTATTTTTTTCTATTAAATAACAATTACATTGTAATTCCCCTACTTCTATTTTGGTAACTTTTAACATATTATTTTTCTCCTTTCTTTGATTAAAGAAAAAAATTCATTTTATCATGAATTTTATAACCATACGCCATAAATTAAAGCAAGTAAACTTAAAATAAATCCTGCTATCCAGAACAGTTTGACAATGTCTCCTTCACTCCAACCAAGTCGTTCAAAATGATGATGAATAGGAGTCATTAAAAATACTCTTTTTTTAAATACAACAACGGAAAATATTTGAATGATTACAGATAAAGTCTCAATAACAAATACACCACCAATTACCGCTAATGAAAATTCGTGAGAAGTTAATATGGCAACAGTAGCTAGAGTGGCACCTAAGGATAGGCTTCCTGTGTCTCCCATAAATACTTTTGCTGGATGGGAGTTAAATACTAAAAATCCCATAATACATCCTACTAGGATAAAGCAAAATATTCCAATATCCTGATACCCTGTTATCCATTTACTATTCCATGCAATTAATCCATAAGATAAGAATGCAATTGCTGATAATCCTCCAGATAATCCATCTAATCCATCCGTTAAATTAACAGCATTTGATGATCCTATTAATAAAAATAAGATAAACACTCCATAGAACCAGTTTAAGTTCCACTCTAAATTAAATAAGGTTACACGAAGTACTGAATCCCCATCTCCAAAATGTCTAAATAAAACATAAAATACTAATGCTACAACAAACTGTAAAAGAAGTTTTTGGACTTGAGTTAGTCCCTTGTTTTCATGATGTTTTAAACTAATATAATCATCTAAAAATCCTATCATTGCATAACTGATTAACACAAATAAAATAATAAATAAATTGATAGAATATTGCATTTTATTGGTTAAAAGTAAAAGTATTACCGTAATAATACAAGGAATAATAAAAATAAATCCTCCCATTGTAGGTGTTCCTGCTTTACTTTTATGTGCATCAACATAGACATTAATCCTTTGTCCTGCTTTAATTCTTTTTAAAATAGGAATAAAAATAACACCAAAGATTGTGGAAATGATAAATCCTATCATTAAAGCAAATAATGATTTTGTTAAAACCAGCATAAACTCACACCCATTTCTACTAAAATTATATCATAAAAACACTTAAAAATTCTTGAATATTTGTTTACTTTACATTTTGTATGTAAATAATTAGTTGAATATAGTTGAATAAATTTTTGTTTTCTATTTAAAGATAACTATTTGATAATAAAATTTCTTAAAATTATTGATTTTGTCCGAAAAATCTATATAATAGTGTTATCTTTTATTTATTGTGTTATTTTATATAGACAGGAAAAGCAATGGGGAGGAATGGATAATGAAAGAAGGAAAGGAAACTATAGATAATTTAACAAAGATTGGGAATTCTTTATGCCTTTATCAAAATTATCATGAATATATGAAACAATATGAAAATGTGCAATTAATTATGATTGATGTAGAAAAATTTAAACAAATTAATGATAGTTTCGGTCATAATATTGGTGATTTATATTTAAAAGTAACCGCTAAATTACTCACTAAAAATTTTCCTAATTCTTTAGTTGCTCGTATTCATGGAGATGAATTTATTGTTTTAACCAATTATAGCGAACAAGAAATAGAGGAGAGATTTTTTGTTATTGAAAAAGAAATTCAAGAATTAGTAAAAATAGAAAAAATTCCGGCTATATTTAGAATAAATGCTGGTAGTACATTATTTGATGCTAATAATATTGAGTTGACCAAAGAAAAAGCTGATTTAATGATGTATATAGCTAAATCTAATGGAGTTTTTTACCAATCTTTTTCTGAAGTTGATTGGAAAGCAAAGGAAAAGGAGAAGAATTTTCTAAAACAATTTGATTATCTTTTAAAAGCAAAAGGGCTTTCTTATGAAAAAAGGCAATTATTTACTCTTAATAAAACTCCACAAAACTTATATCAAATTCATACCAGAAACCAAGAAGGTGCTGCTTTTTTAAGTTGTTGTTATGATGATTTTTTAAGAAAAAATAAACGACAATATCCGTTAGATGTTTATAATTTAGAATATTTAAAAACTTATTTTGTTTCTAATTATCAAAATTATATTATTGATATTGATTACTTATCTCTTTTAAAAAACAAAGAGATTATGAATCTTTTAAGTGATTATGCAAAAGAAATTGATGGAAAAAGAATTATTATTAGTGTTAAACTTTATCCTGAAACTGACCGAGAAGAAGTATTTTTATTAATTAAGAAAATTAATGAATTAAAAGAGTTAGGCTTTCCAATTAAAATTGATCGATTTAATTCTTATATAGAAGATGCAATTTGGCTTAATGCTCCTGTTGAATATATTGGATTTGATGAACAATTTTTTAAAACTTCTATGCAAGATCCTAAAATTCAGTACTTTTTTCAAAAAAAGTTAGATATGATTAAAAATTATCCTTATCAATCTATAACACCAATTCTTTCTCATATTGATACAGAAGAAGAATTTGAATATATAAACAAAAATTTTGATCAAGATATTTTGGTTACAGGAAATTATTATGCAAAAAGTAGAAAATTAAATTAGCTTTTTTAGGAAAGTTTTTTTTATTGTTCTAACATTAAACGAATTGTAGAGCCTACTGGGACACTGCTTCCTGCACTTGGTGACATAGAAATAATTTTATCTCCTGTTCCTGAATATTCAATATTAAAGTCTTTTAATTTTTCTCTTGCTTCTTTTGGGGTTAATCCTACGACATCTTCTACCATTTTGTATTTGGTATCAAAATATCTGTATTCTTTTAGAAATCCACCTTCTCTTTTCTTAATATTTAATATAGGAATGGTATCTTCTAAAATATTTCTGGCAATTGGAGCAGCTATTGTACCACCATAGGCAACTGCTCCTTTTGGATTGTCAATTGCAACATAAACAACAATTTTAGGATCATCTGCTGGCATGAAACCAATAAATGAAGTAATATAATTTCCAACCATATAAACTCCATTATTTACTTTTTGCGCTGTTCCTGTTTTTCCTCCTACTCTATAGCCGTCAATATAAGCATTTCTACCACTTCCTAATGCTACTACACTTTCTTTGGCATATCTTACTTTTTCACTAGTTTCTTTTTTTATTACCTTTCTTACTTTTTTTGAATGGTTTTCTTGAATAATTTCTCCTGTTTCTGGTTCAATTAAGCGTTTTACTATATATGGCTTGTATAATGTTCCCCCATTAATAATTGCACTAACCGCTGTTATTTGTTGTATAGGAGTCCGATAAATGAAACTTTTTACCTAAATTATCAGAAGTAGTATATAAACTTTCTCCTGTTTTGATATAAATATCTAATTTTATCTTTTTATCGCTTTGTTTATGAACTATGATTCTATCTATTAATTCATTAAATACAT
>JAQXQC010000005.1 GCA_029100965.1 Bacilli bacterium
ATAGAATTTATGGTTAAAGGAGATAGTGTGTACTCTAAGTTGAAGTATGAGAGTGGGGCACACCGTGTTCAGAGAGTTCCAGCAACGGAAAGTCAGGGAAGAGTTCATACTTCTACTGCTACTGTTCTTGTTATGCCAGAGGCTGATGATTTTGATTTTGAATTGGATGAGAGTGAAGTTAGGATTGATATTACAAGAAGTAGTGGTTGTGGTGGTCAAGGTGTTAATACTACTGATAGTGCAGTTCGTTTGACTCATATTCCTACTGGTATTATTGTTTATTCTCAAACAGAAAGAAGTCAGATAAAGAATAAGGAGAAAGCTTTTAAAATTTTGAAGACTAGACTTTATGATTTGAAATTGAGAGAAAAAGAAGAAGCAGAAGGTGCTGTTCGCCGTAGTAAAATTGGTACTGGGGATCGTAGTGAAAAAATTCGTACGTATAATTATCCACAAAATAGACTTACTGATCATAGAATTGGATTTACTTCGATGAATTTAGATAGAATTATGGAAGGGGATCTTGGCATTGTTATTGAAGCTTTGATTAATGAAGATCAGAAACGTAAATTGGAAGGTGAAGATAATTTGTAGGTAAAATACTGATTCAGTATTTTTCTTTTTATGATGATTGTTAGGTAAGATGTTATATGATTAGAGAAAAAGATAAAGATTATATTCGTAAATATTTACCTTCTGATAAAGTGGAAGAAGGGTTAGAATTATTAGAAAAAGGAATTGCTCCTCAATATATTGTTGGCAATGTTGATTTTTTTGGAAATGTTCTTGAGATAAATAATAATGTTTTAATTCCACGTTTTGAAACGGAATTGTTGGTAGAAAAAACTATCGACTATATTAAAAAAATATTTGGTATAAATTTAAGGGAGTTAGATATTATTGATATTGGGACAGGAAGTGGCTGTATTGCAATTACTTTGAAGAAGGAATTGAATTCTCGGGTTATTGGTGTGGATGTTTCTCCTTTAGCTTTAGAGGTGGCAAAAAGGAATGCGATAAATAATTCTGTTGTTGTTGATTTTATTCAGAGTGATATTTTTGAAGGGATTTCTTCTAAGTTTGATGTGATTATTAGTAATCCTCCTTATATTAGGAAGGATGAGGAAATAGACAAAATTGTTTATGACAATGAACCGCATTTGGCTCTTTATGCAGAAGAAGATGGACTTTATTTTTATCATCAAATATTAAAAAATGCTTCAAGGTATGTGAAATCTAAATTTTTGATTGCTTTTGAGATTGGTTTAGATCAAGGAAATAAGATAAAAGAAATGGCTAATCAATATTTAGAAGATGTGAAAGTTGTTGTAGAAAAAGATTATTCTGATAGGGAAAGGTTTGTTTTTATTTATCGAGACTAATCTTTTTTTGTTTTGTTGTATTTTATATGAAATTCAGTTAAAAGGAAGTTTTCAAATTGTTTATTTTGATGTATAATTATGTTTAAGTAGGTGATGTTATGGTACGATATAATCCGAGTGCTAAGGAAGGATTAACTAATCAACAGGTAAATGAAAGAATTGCTAATAATTTGGTTAATTTTAATGATCAACCACCCACAAAAACTGTAAAACAGATTATTATTAGTAATTTTTTTACTTATTTTAATTTTATTAATGTGGTTTTAGGTTCTGCTATTATTATAGCGGGAATTTATGGAAATAGGGTTTTTGATGCTTTAAAAAATTGTTTATTTATGGGAGTAATTATTTGTAATAGTATTATTAGTATTATTCAAGAGGTTATTTCTAAAAAAACGATTGATAAGCTATCTGTTTTAGCAGAGGCAAAAGTTGTTGGAATTCGAAATGGTAAAGAGGTTAATTTAGGAATTGAAGAAATTGTTTTAGATGATGTTTTAAAATTATCTCTTGGGAATCAGGTAGTTACAGATGCAGTTATTTTGGAAGGCGATGTTGAGGTTAATGAGTCTTTTTTAACTGGTGAAGTTGATCCTATTCCTAAACATGCTGGGGATATGTTATTATCTGGTAGTTTTATTGTTAGTGGTAGTTGTTATGCTAAGGTGGAACATATTGGTCGGGATAATTATATTTCGACAATTAGTAGTGAAGCAAAATATGATAAGAAGGTTAATTCTGTTATTATGACTTCTTTTGAGAGAATGTTGAAGGTTTTATCTGTTGTTATTATTCCTGTTGGTGCTTTATTGTTGATGAATCAGTTGAAGGTAACCAATTATAATGTTACAGCTTCAATTTTTAATACTGTTGGTGCTTTAATTGGGATGATTCCTGAAGGATTGTTGCTTCTTACTAGTTCAGTTATGGCGGTTAGTGTTGTTCGGTTGTCTAAATATCATGTTTTGGTTCAACAGTTATATTGTATAGAGACGCTAGCACGGGTTGATGTTATTTGTTTAGATAAAACTGGTACTATTACGGAAGGTGCTATGGAGTTTGTTGATGATATTCCTTATAATGGGGTTATTAAAGAGAAACTTGATGATGCTCTTGCTAATGTTTGTTATGCTTTTGATAATACTAATGCTACTATGGAAGCTATTCAAGAGCATTATTCTAGTAAAGGGATTTGGAGTGTTAAAGATAAACAGGAATTTTCTTCTAGTAGGAAATATTCAGCAGTAGAATTTGAGGAAAGAGGTACTTTTTATATAGGTGCTCCTGAATTTGTTTTAAAAGATAGTTATCATCAATATCAAAGTTTTTTGGATCAGTATACGGATTATCGTGTATTGGTTGTTGCATACCAAAAAGAATCTTTGGCAAGTGGGCCTATTAATTTGAGTGTTCTTGGTTTTGTTCTTATTCAAGATAAAATCCGTAAAGAAGCACCAGATACTTTGAAGTATTTTAAGGAACAAGGTGTTACGGTTAAGATAATTAGTGGAGATAATTTTAAGACAGTTTGTAGTATTGCAAAAAGAGCTGGAATTAAAGATGCTAAAGGAATGGATGCTACTTTACTTAATTCAGATAATATTGACGAAATGTTAGAGAAATATGATGTGTTTGGTCGTGTTACTCCTGATCAGAAGAAAAGGATTATTGAAAGTTTGCAAAGAAAAGGGCATACTGTTGCGATGACTGGTGATGGTGTTAATGATGTTTTGGCTTTGAAGAAGGCTGATTGTAGTATTGCGATGGCTAGTGGTAGTGATGCGGCTAAAAATGTTAGTCAACTTGTGTTGTTAGATTCTAATTTTGCTTCAATGCCAGAGGTTGTTGCTGAGGGAAGAAGAACGATTAATAATGTAGAGCGTTCAGCTTCTTTGTTATTGATTAAGACTATATTTACTTGTATTTTAGTCGTTATTTGTATTTTTATGAAAAGTGAATATTTCTATTTGCCTATTCATCTTAGTTTGATTACTACTTGTACAATTAGTATTCCATCCTTTGTTTTGGCTTTGGAACCTAACCATAATCGAGTAAGAGGTAATTTTATGCTAAAGGTAGTGGGGAAGAGTTTACCGGCAGCACTTACTGTTGTTTTTAATGTAGTAATGATTGTTTTATTTAGAAATCAGTTTAATATTGATGGGAATTTAACTTCTACTTTGATTGTTATTATGACAGGAACAACAGGATTTATCTTTTTATCGAGATTGTGTCGTCCGTTTAATTGGTTTAGAGGTGGATTATTTTTTGCTTTAGTTAGTTTGTTTATTTATATTGTAATGTTTCAAAGTGAATTTTTTGATTTATCTCAAGTGAATTTTAATACTTTGCTTTTATATATTGTTTTTGCTATTTGTAGTGTATGGATTTTTGATAAGTTGAATAAAGGTGTTGATTTCTTGCTTCGTAAATTGGATAAGGATTATGCTATGGAAAAAGAAGAAATTGAAAGAGGTTAAATAGATGGAAAAGTTAGTCGGATACCGAAAATGTTTGACTGAACAAATTGTTATTTTGGAAAAAATACTGATGAAGAATAAGGACTTAGTAAGTATTTTGAAGGTATTAGAAAGTATTGGGATAGATAATTGTTATGTTGGTGCTGATTCTATTAATCAGACGGTATTTAATTATTATCATGGTTATCAGTTTAATTATGGAATTAAGGATTATGATGTTGTTTATTTTGATGATGATTTATCTTATGAAAAGGAGGATAAAGTAATCAAAGTAATTAAGAATAGGCTAGGAATTTTATCGAATATGGTGGATGTTAAAAATGAAGCTAGGGTACATTTATGGTATAATGAAAAGTATCAAACTAAAAGAGAGCCTTATTCTAGTGTAGAAGATGCAATTGCTAGTTGGGGAGCAACAATTACTTGTGTTGGAGTAAGAATGAAAAATTGCAAATTAGAGGTATATGCTCCTTATGGGTTGGAAGATATTTTTGGGATGATTATTCGACCTGTTAAAAAGGATTTTTCTAAGGAAATGTATGATGAAAGGGCTATTCGTTGGCAAAAAAAGTGGCCAATGTTAAAAAAAATAGAGTGGTAGTTTGAAGATTATTGTATTTTTTTCGATAATCTTTTTCTTTTTGTATAAAATTATTAGATACTGTCCATGATTGAAATAGAAAGGTGGTATTTAAATGAAGAGATTTTTAATTTTAGGATTACTTATTGTAGCTTTTATTGTATTGTATGTTAATGTGAATGCTGAAGTGGATGAGATTGTTATTCCTGAGGCTGCTATTCGTGTGAGGGTTATTGCTAATTCTAATCAGATTCATGATCAGAATATGAAGATGAAGGTTAAAAAATATATTGAAACTTCAATATCACCAACTTTATTAAATGTTCGTGATGTTAATGAGGCTAGAGGTGTGATTAAAAATAGTTTGTCAGATTTAGATAGTGGGATTAAAGAGTTGTTTTCAGATAATTTATATGATAAAGATTTTGTGATTCATTTTGGAGATAATTATTTTCCTGAAAAAGATTATCGTGGGGTTCATTATGAAGCTGGTGCATATGAATCTTTGGTGGTAACGATAGGTGAGGGAGAAGGAGATAATTGGTGGTGTGTATTGTTTCCTCCTTTATGTTTATTAGAAGCTGATGAGAATACAACAGGGGATGTTGAGTATCAATTTTTTGTAGCGAAGATGATTCATCAATTTTTTAAATAGAATAGTGAAGGAATATTCATAATATGATTTAGTAGGTGATCATGTTGTGAATGTTTTTTTTACTTGTGTTTTAATTGGTATTAGTTTGTCGATGGATGCGTTTTCTTTAGCGTTACTTTATGGTACATATGGTTTATCGAAAAAAGATGAGTTAATGTTATCGACAATTGTTGGGCTTTTTCATTTTTTTATGCCTCTTATTGGGCTTTTTTTTGGTAATGTAGTGTTTCACTATTTGATGGTAGATTCTAATTTTGTTGTGGGTATTATTTTTGGATTACTTGGGATAGAGATGTTTATTTCTAGTTTTCATAGTGAGGAAGTTAAAATACTGATAGGGTTTGTTCCTTTTTTGTTATTTGGTCTTTCGGTTAGTATTGATAGTCTGACTACAGGAATTGGTTTATCTTCGATTAGTGATAATTATTGGATAGTATCTAGTATTTTTATGTTTTTTAGTGCTTTTTTTACTTATTTGGGATTAAAGTTAGGTGGATTTTTGAGTGATAGATTTGGGAAAGTTGCTACGATGTTTGGTGGTAGTTTAATGATATTCTTAGCTTTTTTCTATATTTTTTAATGAGTAATGGTGTATTTATGATGAATTATTTTTTTTCTAGAAAAGATGATTTTGAGGAATTTAATCTTGTTAAGTATTATTTGTAAATCTAAAACGATTAAGTGTAAAGTTATTGTAAAAGTCAGGTAATTTTTAACTTATGGTGGTACAATTAAGTTAGAAATTTGACTTTTTTTTTCGGGTTTGATACCATATTATAGACTTTATTAAGAATGGTGTATGAACTTTGGTTTATAAGTTTATATATAATAAGATAGGAGTGATGAATATGTCTAAAATTGTTGTTCATGGTGGTTATTCTTTGTCTGGTGAAATTTGTGTAGGGGGCGCTAAAAATAGTGCTGTTGCTTTGATACCGGCTTCAATTTTATGTGGAGAAGAAGTTTTACTTAAAAATGTTCCTAATATTAGTGATATTGGTGCATTGGAAGATATTTTAACTTCTTTAGGGTGTGAGGTTTCTAGGGGAGATCATAGTCTTAAGATAGATAGTAGTTGTATGGTAAATGCTGTTATTCCTTGTGATTTGTCTTCTAAACTTCGGGCTTCTTATTATTTTATGGGTGCTTTACTTGGAAAATATAGGCGTGTTAAAATGTGTTTTCCTGGGGGATGTTCTATTGGAGAAAGGCCAATTAATTTGCATTTGAAAGGATTTGAAAAACTGGGTGCTACTGTTTTAGAAGAAGATGGTAATTTTACGATTTATGCAGATAAGTTAATTGGGGATGATATCTTTTTAGATGTTCCTAGTGTTGGGGCTACGATTAATATTATGTTAGCAGCAGTTCTTGCTAAAGGGAAAACAGTTATTGATAATGCGGCTAGAGAGCCTCATATCGTTGATGTTGCGAATATGCTTAATCAGATGGGTGCTAAGATTAGTGGTCAAGGTACTAGTAAGATAGAGATTATTGGTGTGGATTCACTTCATGGTACGGAGTATTCTGTTGTTCCTGATATGATTGAGGCTGGTACTTATGTAATTATTGCTTCTTTGTTAGGAAAAGGTCTTAAGGTTAGTGGTCTTGTTCCTGAACATATAGAAAGTTTGACTTCTAAATTAGAAGAGGCTGGTGTTCATTTGAAGGTTGGAAAGAATTTTATTCAGGTAGATGAAGTGTCTGATTATCATTCTATTGATATTAAAACTATGGGATATCCTGGATTTCCGACGGATTTGCAGCAAGTTTTGGTTCCTTTTTTGGTTAGTTGTTCTGGTACTAGTCATATTGAAGAGACAATGTATGAGAATCGTTTTATGAATGTTCCTGATACGGTGAAGATGGGTGCTAATATTCAGGTGAATGATGCACAGTTTGCTACGATATATGGGAAAAGTGAATTAGTAGGAAAGAAGGTAGAAGCTACCGATTTGCGAGGTGGTGCTTCTATGATAATTTGTGGTTTGATTGCTGAGGGAACAACGGTAATTACTAATGTTGGTCATATTTTGAGAGGATATGAGGATATTGTTGGTAAGTTAAAAAAAGTGGGCGCACATATTGAAATAGAAGAGTGAAAAAGAAATTTTTTTGCAGATATTATGTGAGTGATTGTTGTAGTAAATAGAATAGATTTATATTGTGATTGATGAATGTTTTAAAAAGTAAAAGTTAATTTGGAAGAGTCTTTTAGTATTTTTTATAACCAAAAATGAAGTTGTTCATAAATTATTTTAGGTGATATTTATGAATAATAACGATTTAGTAGGAATTGTAATTGATCCTGGTCATGGTGGTGATGATAGTGGGGCAATTGGTAATAATCGATATGAGAAGGATTATACTTTGAAAATTTCTAAATATATGTATGATAGATTGAGAGAGTTAGGGGTTCCTGTAACTTTAACGAGGGATACGGATGTGACTTTGACACCGACTGAAAGGGTTGATAGAATTCTGTCTGCTTATGGTGTTGATCCTAATGTGATTGTAATATCTAATCACTTAAATGCAGGAGGTGGCGATAGTCAAAGTGTAACGAATGTATAACAATTAAAGCCAAATAAATATAGAAAGAAATGGAGAAATGTTATGAATATTAGTTACACTAAGAACGGTGATTATTTATTACCAGATTTAATATTAGAAGATAAAGAAAGATTTAATATAGAAAAATATGGGTTATTAAGATTAAATTATATTAAGAAATACAAATTAGGATTATATTTTGATTTACTGGTTAATGATAAATTGAATGAATATCTTCATAATATCGATACTACTGTTATGGAGAAGGTGCAGAAGTTAATTAAAG
>JAQXQC010000006.1 GCA_029100965.1 Bacilli bacterium
TATCTAGATAAATCTAAAATAGTTAAAAATCCCTTATAAACAAAAGTATTCCCCTCTCTCGAGGGGAATTTCAGGGGGTTTTGGTTGAATACACTCCTACATTTTATTCCGTATGGAGTGAGCATAATTTCTTATGCCATATTCATCATAATATAAAACAAAAAAAAAAGCAAGTCATTTTAGTATTTTATTTTTTGAATTTTTTTCAATTTATATTATCATAAAAGTTAATTATAACTTATTTCATTTAATAAACATACAAGCAGACGATAAACTATTAATTAACATTATAAATATAATTTTTCTACTCTTTTCCCCTAGGATGAGCAAACTCATAAACATTTCTCAATCTTTCATTACTAACATGTGTATAAATTCCTGTAGTATTAACAGAACTATGCCCAAGCAATTCCTTAACCGTCATCAAATCAGCCCCATTATTAAGCATATCTGTTGCAAAAGTATGCCTTAATGTATGAGGAGAAATATGATAATCCACCCCACACTTTAAAACAGCCATATCAATTATTTTTCGAACATATCGACTAGATAACTTTTCCCCATTTTTATTCAAAAATAAATATTTACTTTGTTTCTGATTTAATTTCAAATACCCATCATTTAAATATTTTCTTAATACATCTTCACAATAACTACCAAAGAAAACTACTCTTTCCTTTCGACCTTTCCCCAAAATATGAATTGTCTTATCATACAAATTAATATCCCCTACACAAATATTAACAAGCTCACTAACACGCACTCCAGTAGCATAAAGCATCTCCAACACTAACGCATTCCTCTGTCCTAATACATCATCCAAAGAAAAAGCATGAAACATCTTCTCTAAATCACTATCCCTTGCATATTTAGGTAATAAACTTTTCTTCCTAGGATTAGAAACTTCCTTAAAATAATTTTGAAAAATCTTCCCCTCATCTTCCATATAGCGATAAAAACTACGAATCGAACTAAGTTTCCTAGAAATAGTATTTCTAGATAGTCCTCTACTATATAAGTATTCTAAATAATCTCTAACTTCCTCTTCACTATACTTTAAAACATCATTCTTAAAATCATATAGCTCCAATAAATCTTCCTTATACCCCAAAATTGTACAATCAGAATATTTTTTTACCACTTTCAAATAATTTAAATACCCTAAAATTTCTTTCATTATTCATCCCTTATTTCCTTAAAATACTTAAATATCTAAAACAATCAAAAAAAGAGAATTCTCTAAGATTTATCTTTTTCTAATACTTCTTTTAAGAATTCCCCTGTATAAGATCCAGAAACCTGACTAACTTCTTCAGGAGTCCCAGTAGCAACAACAATTCCTCCTAAATCTCCACCTTCAGGTCCTAAATCAATAATATAATCAGCTACTTTAATAACATCTAAATTATGTTCAATAACAAGAACTGTATCGCCATTATCAACAATTCTCTCTAATATCTTTAATAACTTCTTAATATCGTGAGAATGAAGACCAGTGGTAGGTTCATCCAAAATAAACAAACTCTTTCCCGTAGCTTTCTTTTGTAATTCTTTTGCTAACTTCACACGAGCAGCTTCACCACCAGATAAAGTAGGTGCTGGTTGTCCTAATTGTACATAACCTAATCCAACATCATGAAGTACTTGTAATTTATTTCTAACCTTAGCATGATTTTCAAAAAATTTTAATGCCTCATCTACACGCATATTTAAAACATCATAAATACTCTTTTCTTTATACTTAATTTGCAATGTCTCACGATTATATCTAGTACCACCACAAACTTCACAAGCAACGTAAACATCTGGTAAAAAATGCATTTCAATCTTTTTTACTCCATCACCCCAACAAGCTTCACATCTTCCTCCTTTAACATTGAAAGAAAATCTCCCCTTGTCATAGCCTCTTATCTTAGCTTCCTTAGTTTCAGCAAAAATATCTCTAATATCATCAAATACCCCAACATAAGTAGCAGGATTACTTCGTGGCGTCCTTCCAATTGGATTTTGTGTAATTTGAATCACTTTATCAATATTTTCTAATCCCTTTATCTCTTTATGTTTACCAGGTTTTTCTTTTGAACGATATAAATGATTAGCCAATGCTTTATATAAAATCTCATTCACTAAGGTACTCTTCCCAGAACCACTTACTCCTGTTACACAAGTAAATGTTCCAAGAGGAATCTTTACATTAATATTTTTTAAATTATGTTCTATAGCACCCTTAATAGTTAAGTATTTTTTATTCCCTTTTCTTCGTTTCTTAGGAACTTCAATTTTATACTCACCTGTTAAATATTTACCTGTCAAACTATTTTCATCTGCCATAACTTCTTCAGGAGTTCCGCAAGCCATAACAAGCCCACCATTATCACCAGCAAGAGGACCAATATCAATTAAATAATCAGCAGCCAACATGGTATCTGTATCATGTTCTACAACAATTAAAGAATTTCCTAAATCTCTCATTTTAAGTAAAGAATCAATAAGCTTACGATTATCTCTTTGATGAAGACCAATACTAGGTTCATCAAGAACATATAAAACCCCAGTCAATCTAGAACCAATCTGAGTAGCAAGCCGAATTCTCTGACTTTCTCCTCCAGATAAAGTACCAGCACTTCTCGATAAGGTTAAGTAATCTAACCCAACATTCATCAAAAAATCTAATCGAGATAAAATCTCTTTTACTAAAATTTCTGATATTTCAGCCTGTTCCTTTGTCAGTGTTAATTCTCCAATAAAATTTCTTAAATCTCGAATAGAAAGATTTGTTACTTCAAAAATATTTTTTCCGTTAATAAGAACCGATAAAACACTAGGTTTAAGTCTTGAACCACCACAAGTAGGACAAGGAAGTTCCATCATAAATCGCTCAATCCATTCCCTAATCCAACCACTCTTAGTCTCAATATATCTTCTCTCTAAATTTGTAATAATTCCCTCAAAATAATCTCTAGAAACTCTAGTATTTCCATTTTTAGAAACATAATGATACTCCAAAACATCAGGAGAACCATATAGTATAATATCTAGTTCCTTCTTTTTCAAATCTTTAATTTTTTTATTCAAATCAATCCCATAATAATCACTAACAGCTCTAAGTTGAGTCATAATAATATTATTATAATCATCTACAGTAATAGTAGTAATCGCTCCTTCATTAATTGATTTATTCTTATCAGGAATAACCAAATCAACATCAATCTTATATTGAACACCAAGCCCCTTACAATCAGGACAAGCCCCATAAGGAGCATTAAAAGAAAATATCCTAGGCTCTAATTCCTCTAAAGAATAATCACAATAAGGACAAGCAAAATTCTCACTAAATAAAACTTCCCCTTTACCAACAATATCAACAATAACTTTACCATGACTTAAATTAGTTGCAACTTCCATCGATTCATAAAGTCTACTACGAATAGACTCTTTAACAACAAGACGATCAACAATAACATAAATAGTATGTTTTTTATTTTTCTCTAACTCAATTTCATCAGATAAATCATAAACTTCTCCATCTATTTTAACCCTAACATACCCATCACGTCTAAGCATATCTAAAGTTTCTTTATGTGTCCCTTTCTCTCCCTTAACAACAGGAGAAGAAATCATAATCTTTGTTCCTTCTTCATAACCAAGTACTTTATTCACCATTTCTTCAATACTCTGACTAGAAATAGGAACATGATGATCTGGACAATAAGGAACACCAATTCTTGCAAATAAAAGACGCAAATAATCATAAATTTCCGTAACTGTACCTACTGTACTCCTAGGATTATTATTTGTAGTCTTTTGATCAATACTAATAGAAGGAGATAATCCCTCAATACTATCTACATCTACCCGTTCAGTATTTCCCAAAAATTGTCTTGCATATGCCGATAAAGATTCTACATACCTTCTTTGCCCTTCTGCATAAATTGTATCAAAAGCAAGAGAACTCTTACCAGAACCACTAACCCCAGTAATCACAACCAATTTATTTTTAGGAATTTCTACATCAATATTCTTTAAATTATTAACCCTAGCACCCTTTACTACAATCTTATCCATATCAACTATCCCCAATCTTCCTAAGTATTTTACTTAAATAATCCCCTTAATTTTTCCTCTAATTCGTTGAATCGCATTATCAATACTCTTTCTATCCTTGTCTAATATACTAGCAATCTCATGGTAATCAAAATCCTGCAAACGAAGACGAAAAACACATTCCTCAAAATCCGTAAGCTTATTCACTATCTTCAAATAAATTTCCTTAAAATTTTCATCCAACAAAAGACCTTCCTCAGGATTATTTCGATTATCACCAATACAATTAATCAAACTTCCCTCATCATCACCATCAATACTCTCAAGAGGAATAGCCTCATTCAAAAAACGATATTTATCACGATTTTGTCTGGTCAATTCACTCATCAACTGCCTATCCATACAAATACTAGCAAAAGTATAAAAACTAGTATTATCTCTCTCATTAAATTGTTGAATTGCTTCCTCAAAACCAATGGTACATTCCTGAATTAAATCCGTAAGCTCAACCCCCTTATTCTGCATATACTTAAAATACTTATTACTCTTTTTCAATATTAAAGGCTGATACTTACGATAAAGAAATTCCCCTGCTTCCTCATTATTTTCTTGCGCTAAACTAACTAACTCATAATCATTCATCTCACGCATTAACTTCTCCTCGATAAGACAATCTCTGATAAAACAATACCACAAGAAACAGAAGCATTCAAACTATTAATCTTACCACTCATGGGAATACTAGCAATAAAATCACAATTTTTCCTAACAACATTAGAAATCCCTTTACCTTCATTACCAATAACTAGGCAAATTCTAGAAGAATAATCTATTTTCGAATAATCTTCTCCATCCATATCTGTCCCAACAACCCAAAAACCATTCTTCTTTAATTTAGAAATAGCACTTCCCAAATTCGCTACCCTAACAATCTTCATATAACTAATCGCTCCAGCCGAAGTCTTAACAACAGTAGAATTAACCGTAACACTTCGATCATTCGGAATAATAATAGAATCAACCCCCAATGCCTCAGCAGTACGAATAATTGCCCCAAAATTATGAGGATCTTCTAAATGATCTAACATAACAACAAGACTTCTATCATTATCATGGATACTTTCCAAAAAATTATCCAAAGAATAAGTCTTTACCTCAGAAGTTTCCAAAATAATTCCTTGATGATGCCCATCTACTTTTTTATCCATTATTTTACTATCTAAAAAAGTAGTTCTAATCTTTTTCTCTCGAATCAAATCAAATATTTCCTCATCATGAAAATTACGACTTAAATAAACTTTTAAAATTTCTTCCCCACTTCTTAGTTTTTCTCTTGCTACATTTTTACCATATATATACATTATTTCACCTCGATATAGTTTAATATTTCCAATAACCTATCTTCTTTTTTAGATAAATATAAATAACCAATTAAAGTCTCAAATCCAGTAGACAATTTATAAGTTAAAATATCGGTATGCTTTGGATGGCTACTCCTCTTATAATTTCTCCCTCTCTTCACAACTTCAATTTCTTCTAAGCTAAGCCTATTTTCCTCCATTAAACGTCTCAAAATATTAGCTTGTCCTTTAGCAGATACATATAAAACAGCCTTTTTTTGTAATTCTTCTACACGAACAATACCTTGCCGAATTAAAGTTTCACGAACATACACTTCATAAATCGCATCTCCCAAATAAGCAAGTGTAATAACATTAAGAGAACTAACATCTTCTATATTTTTCATGCAATAAAACTATCCCTCACCTTCGCCTCTACCTCACAAGGTAAATATAAAGTAACATTAAAACGCCCCATAAACTTAATAAATCCAAGACCAGGAATAACAATATCCTTACCTCTATCCACAAAATACTTACTCATCTTATTTTCCCGATAAGTATTTTTTTCATAATTACAAAACCGAACAGGAACCTCATTAGAAATATAAATAACAAAACTACTTCTCCCTAAACATTCATAATCCATTCGCACAAAATGTCCAAGTAAAATACTACCCTTTCCTTCTACTTGACAACTCTTAGGTTTTATTTCTTTTTTAGGAGTAACCATTTTCAATTCCTTTTTATCCAAAATATGAACCAAATTCCCCTTACCAAGTAATCCAGGAGTATCAACAAGAGTAAAATCAGGAAATTTAATCTTTACTTCATTCAATGTCGTCGAAGGATACATACTAGTCGTAATCTCCCCTTCTCCTTCTCCATAATTATGAATAAACTGATTTAAAAGTGTACTTTTCCCTGAATTAGTATTTCCAACCAAATATACTGTATCCTTAACATAAGTAAGAATCTGTTTATACAATAAATCCATCTGATAATTTTTAATACTACTAACCACAACAACATCTAAAATATTAGAATATCTTTCTAAAAAATAACTTCTAATTTTTTCATCTTTCAAACTCTTAGGCATAATATCCCTTTTCGTTACTACTAATAAAACTTTTTTAAACGAAGAAATAAAATCCAAATCAAGAGATAAAATATCCGTTACATATAAAACCAAACTATCTTTAGGAATCATCTGAATAATCTTCTCATAATCATTATTAGTTAAAGATACACTTCTATATTCCCCGTAATGCTTAAGTCGAAAACATCTCTCACATAAACTAGTATGAATATCTGCTGTATACCCAATCTCCGTTGGAAAAGAGTTTTGCAACAAAACACCACAACCATTACATTTATTCATAATACTGCCCCTTCTTTAAAATATCACGATTAGCAAAATGAAAGAAAACAAAACCTTCCATTGCCCGAAAAATCTTAGTAAAAATAAAGTCCTCTTTTGTCACAGGATCAACCAAACAAGTAACAATCCCAGACTTATTTCCTCCACAAATATCAGTAAATAACTGATCCCCAATAATACACACTTCTTCTTTTTCAAAATGATAATCACTCATTACTTTTTTAAAGTGATAAGTAAAAGGTTTCATTGAAGAATGATGACAAACTACACCTAATTCTTGAAAAGGAATAAGTCTCTTTTTAGGTGCATTTGAAAAAATAATTACTGTAAACCCTAACTTCTTTAACTTTTTAAATAACTTTTTTAACTCCTCCGTAGGATTCTTTTCACGATAACCAACACAGGTATTATCCAAATCAAATAATAATAGCTTTATTCCACTTTTTTTCAAAAACTGATAATCAATCTTATAAATACTTTCTTGATACATTCTTGGTATAAATCTCTTCATAAAATCCCCCTCTTTCTTTCTGATACACATACCATAGATTTTATCATTCTCTTCAAGCAAAGTCAACAGATAAAGAACATTCGTTCGTTATCTTAATAAGGAACAAAAAAAAGAAAAAAGACATATCAAAATACATCTTATTACCTATTATTCATAAAATACTATTTTATTCTCACTTCTTTTCTTTAAAAAAATGAAAACATAAAGAAAAATACAAAAGAGACACCAAAATTAAATAAACACCAGTAATTTTTAAATAAGTTAAAATTACTCCTCCAGGATTAAAAATAAGTAACAATCCAACAATAATTGCAACGAATCCTAATAATAAATATTTCCCTCTTCTAATATTAACAACTTCTTTTAAATTAACATATCTTACCCACATCTCAATTGCCATAACAAACAAATACAAACTAAATAAAATTGGCAAAATATTAATCATAAAACCATAATATACATATAAAACCAAACTAACCCAAATAAAAACAACACCAATTAATAAATCTGTATAATTATTTTTCTTATAATCTTTCTCCAAAAAAAACGATAAAATTTGAATAAACCCAATCACAGCACAAATACAAACTAAAATATAATTAAATGTTTTAAGTAATTCATCCGTAGCCGCAATAAAAACAATTCCCAAAACAAAATATAAAATTCCCATCAAAACTGTACTCAAACTAAAATTCTTTTGAAACATAAAAATCACTTCCTAAATACATTTCTTAATAATATCACTAGCAACCATAACCCCATCATGACTAGCGGTAACTAACTGATATACTTCTTTAAAAATAACATCTCCACATGCATAAACATAAGGAATACTACTCTTCCCATTTTCATCAACAACAATATACCCATCCTTCTTTTTACCAATAAATAGCTCACTATTAGGAATAGAACCTATCGCTAAAAATATTCCTGAAACATTAATTTGCTTTCCACTTTTCAGCATAACCCCATTTATTTTTTCAGAATCATATAAATACTTTTTAATCTCTTCATCATATAAAACAGTAACATTCTTCTTCAAAGAAAGTCTCTTTTTCAAAATATCTTCAGCTCGTAAAGTATTTTTTCGATAAACCAAATAAACATGACGACAGATATTAGATAAATAAAGAACTTCACTAACAGCACTATTTCCTCCACCAACAACCATTACATCTTGATTTTGATAAAAAGCACCATCACAAGTAGCACACAAACTAATCCCTCTACCCAAAAATTCTTCTTCATGATTAAGATTTAAAAGTTTATCTCTTCTCCCTGTAGCAAAAACCAAATAAGTAAAAGTATATTCATGATTTCCTGTAATTACTATCCTTTTCTCATAATCAATCTTCTTTATCTCATCACTAACAAAAGAAACATCAGCATTCATTGCTTGTGAATACAAACTCATCGCTAAATCAGATCCATTAACTTTTTCATAACCAGGATAATTTTCAATAATATCAATTTTATTCAACTGGCCACCAGGAGCATTACTTTCAATCAATAAAGTAGAAATACCAGCACGCTTTAAATAAATAGCACAAGAAATACCACTAATACCAGCCCCAATAACAATAACTTTATATTCTTCCATCTTCTCCTCCTATTATTGTATTCTTAACTTTTCCTTGATGTTTTATCCGAAATAACAAAGCAAAACCAATCACAACCATAACAACAGAAACAAGTTGACTTACCCTAAATATTCCTAAATATAAAGAATCACTCCTAAGTCCCTCAATAAAAAATCTACCTATTCCATACCAAATTAAATAAAAAGAAACCTGCCTTCCTACTTGATTAGTATATCTCTTACGAATACGTATCAAAAAAAACACTCCAATTAAACACCAAATAGATTCATATAAAAATGTTGGTTGACGATAAAACCCATCAATATACATTCCATCAATAATAAATCTAGGTAAATGTAAGGACTGTAAAGCCTCTAATGTAGTCTTTCCCCCATAAGCTTCTCCATTAAAAAAATTCCCCCATCTTCCAATCGCTTGCCCTAATAATAAAGACAAAGAATAAATGTCTAATACACGAATAAAATCTAGCCCCTTCTTCTTACAATAATATAAAATATAGAGAATAGCAGCTATAATTCCCCCATAAATAGCAAGACCACCCTTCCATATCATAAAAATAGACAATAAATCATCCTGATAAAGAGAAAAATTAAAAATAACATAATAAGCCCTAGCCCCAATAATAGAAAAAATAACCAAGTACAAAACCATATCCATAATTTCATTTGTCTTATAACTAATTTTCTTACTATAAGAAACTACAATTTGATACCCAATAATTACAGCAATCAATATCAAAAAAGAATACCAATAAATTGTAACTGGTCCAATTTGAAAAAGAACTCTACTCATCTTTCACTCTCCCCTTATGAATAATAGGCTTAATAATCATTCCTTCCATAAACATATTCAAAATAGAAATAATAATGGCAATCAAAAAAGGCAAAATAATTCCTTTTATTTGAAAATTACTTCCCAAAAGAAAACTAGCAAGATATAAAATTAAAACATTAATAATTGGATAAAATAACCCCATCGTAATTGCTGTAATTGGTAATGTAACATAAACCAATATAGGCTTTATTGTTTGATTTAAGATATAAATAATAATTGATGCCAAAAAAGCATAAACCCCAAAGTGCTTAGGATTAATATAAAAATGTTCTTTAAATAAAACAGATACCGTAATTAATACAATCGTATACCCTAACATATAAAGTAACCACTCAAAAAATTTATGATGAACAATTCGTTGAAAAGGACTAACCTTAGGATTATTTACTTCCTCTACTATAATTTTCTTTTTCATAATTCCTCCCTTATTTACTCTAAGTATATCATGATTTAAAGAAAAATAAAATACTTACAAAGTACTTTACCTAAAAGATAAAATATCTTAAGTATTTTGATGATTATCACAAACAAAAAAGCCTTTATTACCAGAAACTTTTTGATAATGACTCAAAACATAATTATAAATTTTTTCACTAAACTGACTATATTTTTCAAATTTTTGTTCTTCAATAAAAAATACACAACTTTTCTTCTCACAAAGAGTATCTATCTCTCTTATTACTCTAACATCCCCATGATAACCCAAATTACCATTAGATAATAAATCATACTGTCCAATAGAAAAGCCATTATATAGTTTAATTGCATAACTACTAACACCAATAATAAAATAATAATCATAATCTAAATAATATTTTTTAATTACTTCCGACTCCTTCATAATAGGAATTTCTCCACTATTATTATTTCTCAAATACCAAAATTTTTCCTGATTAAAATCAACTTTATAATCCAAAGAAAAAACTATCTTTAAAACATAAAATACAAATATACACCAAACAACACTCATTAAAAGAAATCGATAGTAAAGTCGTAATTTCTTCACTTCAAAATTCTCTAACACGCAATAAACAACTGGAATTAGACAAACAATAAAATGTCCTAAATCAAAGATAGGATAAGAATTAATTTGAAACATTAAAATAAACAAATATTTCTTATTTCTAAATCCTCCTTTAAAAAGTTTAATTACTAAATATAAACATAGTAAAATTTCTAATAAAAAGCAAATACTAAATTCTAAATTACTTTTCCCAAAATCAACCATTCCTAAAAAACAATAATTAATAAAATCAAAGAAAGCACCTTGAATAAAAAGATAAAAACTAACAATAAAAAAAGGAATAAGATAGAAAAATAAACTTTTTAACCTATTTTTACTATAAAACAAAACAGGAATTAACATAAATATTCCAATACTCTGTTTAGAAATGAAAATAAGACCTGAAAAAAACGAAACAACATCATAATATTCATTCTCATGACTATCTAACAAATAAATAATCACAAATAAAAGAAACATAGAAAAATAATTATAAGAAGGAAAATAATAAATAATAATAAGTGGATATAATAATAGTAACTTATATAACCCTAATCTCTTATACAAAATAATTGCTAAAAAACCAATTAATATACAATCAAACAAATGCATACTAATCAAATAATTTCCAAATAAATGAATAAAAATACTACTAAGAAAAAAGTAAAGAGGTGTAACCATAACATTAAAATCACGATAAATTACCAATCCCTTTGCTATATTATAACTAAATCCATAACACCAAATCTCATCCCCATTCAAAGGAAGGAAAAATATCTTATAACAAAAACTAATAACAAAAAAGACAGCAAAAATAATAAGCATCTTTAAAAATTCTTTATTTTTCACTTCATAATCCTCCTAACTTATTACATTTTTATTATCATAGATAAAGAAACTATCATTCCCAGATTTTTTTTGATAACGATTTAAAACATAATGATAAATTTTTTTACTAAATTGCCCATCCTTTTCTGAAGACATATCCTCAACAAAAAACACACAAGTACTTTGTTTGCAAATATCTTCTATTTCTTTAACAATCCTTTCACTACCATGATAGCCCATATTTCCATTCAACAATAAATCATATTGACCAATAGGAATACCACAATAAAGCTTAATCGCATAACTATTTCTCGTTAATAAAAAAGCATAATCATACTGATAATAATATTTTTCTACTATTTCAGATTCTTTTTGAAGAACATTATTCACATCTCCCTTATTTCTTAAAAATAAATAATTACTAGCATCAAAACTAACTACATAATCATAACAAAAAAAGGATTTCAAAACATAAATAGTAGGAAAAGATAAAAATAAAACAAGAATTAAAAATCGATAATATAACCTTAACTGATTAAAATTAAAATCTTCTAAAATGCAGTACAAAACAGGAATAAAAGGAATAATAAAATGAGAAATATCAAAAATAGGATAAGCATTAACTTGAAACATCAAAATAAATAAGTATTTTTTATCTTGAAACTTACTTTTAAAAATCTTATAAACTAAATATAAGCAACAAAATACTTCAATAACAAAATAAATCGTAAAAAGTTTATTATTCTCATTAAAATCAATCATTCCTAAAAAACAATAATTAATAAAATCACAAAAAGCACCTTGAATTAAAAGATAAATACTCAAACAAATAAATGGAATTAAATAAATAAATAAACTTTTTATCTTATTTTTACTGTAAAACAAAACAGGAATTAACATAAACAAACCAATACTCTGTTTTGAAATTAAAATTAATCCTGCAAGAAAAGAAATAATATCATATGAAACTTTCTCATGATGATCAAATAAATAAATAATCACAAATAAAAGAAACATACAAAAATAACTATAAGTAGTAAAATAATTAAAAATAATAACAGAATATAATAATACACTTTTATACAACCCAATAGTTTTATAAAGCATAATCATTAAAAAAGAAATTAAAATACAATCAAACAAGTGAACACTGATTAAATAATTTCCAAATAGTTTAATAAAAAAACTACTAATAATAAAATAAAGTGGCGTTTGTAAACAATTAAAATCCCGATAAATCATCATACCCTTTGAAATATTATAACTAAATCCATAATTCCATATCTCATCTCCAGTAATGGGAATCAAAAAAACTTTATATAAAAAACTAATAATAAAAACTAAAACAAAAATAAATATATATTTAAAAAAACTATTTTTCTTCATGAACATAATCCTCATTTCCAAATAAATAAAAATCATCTATAGAACCAATATATTGATAATTCTTTCTAACATAACGAATAACTTCTCCCCATTGTGAAATTGAACTATTATATTCATCTTTATTTATTCCAAACACACATGATGAATCTCTACAACTTTGATCAATTTCTTTAATTTTTTGATTAACACCATCATAGCCACAATTTCCACTAAGCACAAAGTCATACTGATTAATAGGAAGTTGATGATAAAATTTAAAAGGAAAAGCCTGCCAACTAAAAATATAATAATTATCATAATTTTTAGAAATATCAAAAAAGCCATCAAAAAAAGAATAATTAATATAAGAATCATTTCTAAGATAAAATGCATTTTTAGAAAAAGATAGATGAACTGAAATAGAAAGAAATGAAAATAGAGAATAAAAAACTAGAAAAACTAAAAAATAATATTTTTTCAAAGAAAAATCATAATCAAAAAGAAGATAAATATAAGGAAATAAAGCTAAAAACAAATGACCATCATCACAAATCGGATAAGAAATAACTTGAAAAAACAATGTATAAACTAATCTTTTATCTCTTAACTTTGTTTTTTTGATTAAAAAAAGCAAATGAATAACAACAATAATTTCTATCAATCCAAAAAAGATAAAAATTTTTTTATTATGCTGATTAAAATCCAACATACTACCAAAAACACAATTCAAAAAGGAAAAATATGAAGAATTAAGTATAAAATAAAAACTAATAATCAAAAAAGGAATAAAAAAACAAAATATACTACTTAACTTCTTTTTAGAATAATAAATATACGGAACGAACAAAGCAATTCCAATATTCTGTTTAGTAATAAAAATTAACCCAACTAAAATACCAACTAAAAGACCATTATCTTTTTTTTCATCGATAAAAAACAAAATAGTCATAAATAAAAATAAAGCAAGTAAATTATATCCACTATATCCAATAGCAAGAATTAGCAAAACAAGTATTGAGTTAATACCTTTCTCTTTATAAATCATTAAAAATAAAAAGCCAATTAAAATACAATCAAATACATGTGTACTAACAACATAATCTCCAAAAATAAAAAGAAAAAAACTAGAAACAAAAAAATATAATGGCATTTGTAATACATTAAAATCACGATAAATTAACATTCCTTTCGAAATATTATGACAAAATCCATAAACCCAAACTTCATCACACCACATAGGTCTAATTATCGATATAAAAAGGAAAAAAGAAAACACTACAAAAAATAAAATTAAATATTTAAAATATTTTTTCATCATAAACCACACCATAACTTAAACTATTTTTTCAAATAAAGTAAAATACTTATCATTATATAACACTTTATAATGACTATCCTTGCTTAAAACAAGAAATATTGTTTCTTTTTTTGATACTAAAACATGAGTTACACTATATTTTTTAAAATCTTTCTCATAATTTCTAGATATATTTTCCATCTTATCAAAAATACTATAACCCATTCCATTAAATTCTTTTAAATATAAATCACATCTTGCATCAATAAATACAGGAATATCATTAAATAATAAATAACTACCATAGTCATAACCATTATATAACTTTATATTTTGATAATCTAAATTATTTTTAATATAGTGAACAGCATCAACTGGATAATCCTTTTTCATAACAAAATCTTCTTTAGAATGATTTAAAAATTGAGAATAAGAAAAAATCGCTATTCCTAAAAATAAAATACAATATAGAATCTTATTTTCTAATATCATTTTTCCTAAAATATCAAAAGTAGAATCATGAAGTTCATTAAGAGAACGTATACAAATAATACCAATTTCTATAACTCCAATTGTGTAAAAGAATGAAAGATGTCTAATAGATACTAAAGACATAAAAGATAAGCCACCTATCATAAATAATTCTCGCAAATATATTTTTGTATTAGTAAAAATCAATACAATAATAAAAATTAAAATTGAAACTAGAAAAAAGGGATGTTCAATTGCTACTAAAGGAAGATGCTCTAATAAATATTTTTGACTGTCCCCTGCCATAATTCTAAAGATATAAGTATAACATATCTTACTAGGAGAAAAAAATCCCAAAAACAAACTAATTTCAAAAGTAACAAGTAATAATTTGATATGAGGAACCATCTCTAATTTCAACTTAAAATCCTTCTTTATTTTAAAATACTTTTTACTAATCTTATAAATAATATGTTCTCCAAAAAAAGGAAGAAAAATAATAAAGAAAAAAGGCCAAACAGTAGCATGTACATTAGCAATTAATATACATAACAAAAACAAATAAACTGAATATCTTTTTTTCCCAGTATTAATCATTCTATCAATAAAGTAAAATTCCAAAACAAAACAAATCAAACTAATAAGTTGTGCTCTAGCAACAGCAAACATTGATAATCTAAAAACACAAAGAATAGAAAGAATAATAGAAAAAAACTCATTTCTAATTAATCTTAAACTAACATAATAAATCGTTAAACATAATACAATGTAAGTAATAATAGTACTAACATATATTCCATAATAACTAAATCTAGAATAAATCAAATAAAGAAATAAATCATAAAGCCAATGTGGATAAGTATATGGTAATCGAGTTATCCAGCAATAATGATCTAAAAAATCAATTCCATGATGATAAATAAAATCTCCCAACTTAATCATATAAAATGTATCAGTTTGAAAATACTTATAAGTAAGTCCAACACATAAAAATATAATTGTTACAATTCCAAATAAACGATACTTCTTCAAAACTAATCTTCCTCTGCCAATATTTTATATAAATTAAGTATACATGATTAAAAAATAACTAACAATATAATTAACTAAAAAAAAACTACATCACTGCAGTTAAGAGGTTCTATAATAAATAGTGTTGGTGAGTAAATAAACTGTCCAACTTTTGGGGGCCAGTTCAAAATCACTTACACTATTTTTATTAAAATAAAAGTGAGTCATACCAGAAACTTATGATACAATGTAATTGCCAAAATAAAACATTGAAAGGATCTGATTAAATGACTCATACTGAGTATACCAAACTTATGTTAAATATTG
>JAQXQC010000007.1 GCA_029100965.1 Bacilli bacterium
AACACCTCATACTTTGTTATTTTTTTTAGCTATAAACATTGTATCATAGTTGTGTATCAATGTCTTTTTATTTGTACAAAAAAATTCAGTCCATTAATTTGAACTAAATTTTTCTTTAGGTCCGCTTAATTTCGAATAACCGTTTAATTCATATTAAGCATTCATTTGTTTCATGACTTCATCAGCAAAGTTTTCTTCTTTTTTCTCAATTCCTTCACCAACTTCATAACGAACAAATTGAACAATATTACTATTTTTTGATTCTACATACTTAGAAACTTTCATCTTGTTTTCTTTAATAAATCCTTGATCAACTAAACAAACTTCCTCAAAGAATTTATTCAATCTACCATTCACAATCATTGGTAATTTATTTGGATCTAATCCTTCATTTTCAGCTTGTTCAGTTAAAACAGTTCTTTCCTTTTCAATACGATCTTCTGGGACTTCATCACGATTTAAATATAAAGGTCTCATTGCAGCAGCTTGCATTGCAATATCTTTTGCAAGTTCTGCATCATTACCCTCTAATACAACAACTGTAACAATCTTTCCACCCATATGTGAATAAGTACCAAAAATTTGACTGTCTTCTTTTTCTAAAACTTCAAAACGACGGAATGATAATTTTTCCCCAATAGTAGCAACCTTTTCAGAAATAATATCTGAAAGTTTTTTTCCATCAGAAACTACTTCTAAAGCTTCTTCTACATTTTTTGGACTATTCTTTAAAACAATATCAGCAATCTCATTAACAAGAGACTTAAATTCTTCATTCTTAGCAACAAAGTCAGTCTCAGAGTTAACTTCTACAATTACTGCCTTATTTCCCTCAATCTTAGCAAAAGCTAAACCTTCAGCAGCTATACGAGAAGCTTTCTTAGCTGCCTTAGAAATTCCTTTTTCTCTTAGCCAATTTATTGCTTCTTCCATATTTCCATTTGTAGCTTCTAATGCCTTTTTACAATCTAGCATACCAGCGCCACTGGTCTCACGCAATTCTTTTACCATGCTTGCACTTACCATAATTATTTTCCTCCTTATTTTAAAGCTTCAATTAATTCATCTTTCTTCATTTTAGAGTAACCAGAAATTTCTTTTTTCTTAGCTAAATCTCTTAATTCAGAAACAGTTAAAATATTCAAATCTAATTTAGATTCTGTAACATCTTCTTTATTTGGCTTTTCTTCTTTTTTTCCTTCTACTTTTCTATCATGTCTTTTTGTATCAAATTTTTTATTTCCTCTATCAGCTTGTCTAGCACTTCTTCTGTTTTCATCTTCAGTAACATAATCAACAATTGCTCCACCTTTTACTTCAACAATTGCATTAGTTAATGCACCAAGTACAACCTTAATTGCTCTTACTGCATCATCATTACCAGGAATAACATAATCAACACTATCAGGATCACAATTTGTATCAATAATTCCAAATACAGGAATACCTAACTTCTTTGCTTCCTTAATTGCATTTTCTTCTTTAATAGAGTCAACAATAATTAAAGCTTGAGGTAATTTAACCATATCACGAATACCACATAAATTTTTATTTAATTTATCATATTCTTTCTTAAGACCAATTACTTCTTTCTTTGGTAATTTTTCAAAAGTACCATTCTTTTCCATAGCTTCAATTTCTTCTAGTCTCTTAACTCTTCTACGAATTGTTCTAAAATTAGTTAGAGTTCCTCCTAACCAACGTTCAGTCATGTAATACATACCACCACGAGTAGCTTCCTCACGACAAACATCACTAGCTTGTTTCTTTGTTCCAACATATAGAACATTTCCACCTTCTGATACAATCTTTGTTAAAGCTGCATAAGCTTCTTCCATTTTTTCTACTGTTTTTTGTAAATCAATAATATAAATATCATCACGAGAGTTGTAGATATACTCTTTCATTTTAGGGTTCCATCTTTTCGTCTGATGACCAAAGTGAACACCAGCTTCTAATAAGTAGCTCATAGATACTACTGCCATATTCTTTCATCCTCCTTTGTTTTGCTTCCAAATACTTCTCATTTATTTCTTCACTTAAAACTAAGCACTAGAAGAAATAAATCCATATTTGTGAATATTTTTCCAAAAAGCCAAGTCTATTTTAACATAAAATAAAAAGAGATACAAGACAAATATCCCCTTTTTTACAATAATCCACATCCAAATATTCCAAATTAATAATGATAAGATGTCTTTTTTAATTTCTTTGGTCGAATAGAAGTCTTATCTAAAATATTTTCATTTTCCAAAACAATATCCCTTTCAGGAAAAACTCTATCTCTACCATAAATTAAACCAAACGAATCTATCCTAGGAAACTCATAAGTATCAAAAGAATTAATTTCCTTTAAATTATCAAGAAGTTGATTAAAAGTATTTCCAAATCCTATCAAAATAGCCTTAATATCATTTCCCATCAAAATATTACGAAAATGAAATAAATTACAACTCTCTAATATCTTTTCATATTTAGAGTCCAAATTATAATTTTTTATTCTCAACCTTTTCAAATAATTCATCAATAGCAAGTAATCCAATCCCTTATTTTTTAAAATTTCAACCTTAGTATTTAAATAATCATAATTTAAATCAATTACTTTTTGGCGACAAGAATAACCATTTTCTTTCAAAGAAATAGATAAATTATCCTTTGAGATAACAGAACAATTCCTAAAAAATTCAATAAGATAATAAAAATCCATCCCACAATATTTTGAAAAATCATGAATAATATCTTCCATACAATAAAGACCTTCATCATAAAAATCAAATTCAAATTTAAATTTTTCCATCACAACCACTCCAAACAAATACCATTATAATATAAATATTTTATTTTTTCAAAAAGTCAACCAACTCGTAACAAATTTTTATTCAATATAATTCAATATAAATTATTATAGTAAGTATTATCTTTAACTTCAACAAAAAATAAAACTAGAAAAGAGAAAGATAAGTATTATCCTTCCCTTACTACAATATTAACAATACGATTAGGAATAGCAATGACTTTTACAATAGTCTTTCCAGAAATATGCCTCATTACATTTTCTTCTTTAAGAGCAAGTGACTCTAGTTTTTCTTTAGAAGCATCCTTTTCTACTAAGATAGTTCCTCTCAACTTACCATTAACTTGAACCCCAATCTCTAACTCATCATCAACAGTCTTTTCCTCATCATAAGCAGGCCACTTACTATCAGAAAAAGCATCTCCTAAATGATAAATTTCATTTAATTCTTCAGTAATATGAGGAGCAAATGGATTCAATAAATGTAAAATACTTCGATAGTCTTTTCTTGTAATTTCATTCTTTTCATCCATAGTATTTAATAAAATCATTAAAGCAGAAACTGCTGTATTATAATTTAAAGTTTCAATATCATGAGTAACTTTCTTAATTGTTTTATGAATTAAATTTTCTAAATCAGTACTATACTCTTCTTTATCATTCAATTTCTCTTGTAAATTCCAAATACGATTTAAAAATTTCTTACAACCTTTTAATCCATTTTCACTCCAACTAGCATCTTTTGAATAATCTCCAATAAACATTTCGTAAACACGTAAAGCATCAGCACCATAATCTCTAACCATATCATTAGGATTGACTACATTGCCTTTACTTTTACTCATTTTTTCTCCACTAGAGCCTAAAATCATTCCATGACTAATTCTCTTCAAGAAAGGTTCGTTGCAAGGAACAAGACCTTGCTCATGTAAGAAAATATTCCAAAATCTAGCATACAATAAATGTCTAGTAGCATGTTCCATACCACCATCATATAAATCAACCATTCCCCAATATTTCATTGCTTCCATACTAGCAAATTCTTTATCATTTTTGGGATCCATATATCTTAACCAATACCAACTAGAACCAGCCCAATTCGGCATAGTATCTGTTTCTCTCTTAGCAGGTTTACCACATTTTGGACAAACAGTATTAACCCACTCTTCAATATTTGCAAGAGGACTTTCTCCATCATCAGTTGGCTCATAACTAGAAACATCAGGAAGTAATACTGGCAAATCATCATCAGGAACTTCTACCCATCCACAACAATCACAATGAATCATAGGAATAGGTTCTCCCCAAAATCTTTGCCTAGAAAAAATCCAATCCTGAAGACGATAATTTACTTTTTTACCCCCAATTTTATTTTCTTCTAAGTATTTTAACATTTTGGAAATAGCCTCTTCTTTTCCTAAACCATCTAAAAATTCTGAATGAATATGTACTCCATCTCCAATATAAGCTTCCTTAGAAACATCTCCACCTTCGATAACAGGAATAATTTTTATCCCAAATTTTTTAGCAAAATCATAATCTCTTTCATCATGAGCAGGCACTGCCATAATTGCACCTGTACCATAATTAGCAAGAACATAATCACTTACCCAAATAGGAATACATTCTCCCGTAATTGGGTGAACAGCCTCAAGACCAGAAAGACAAATACCTGTCTTTTCCCTAGTAGCATCAGTTCTTTCAATCTCACTTTTTTCCATAGCTTGTTTCTGATATTCCTCTACTTCTTTCCAATTTTGAATCCTATCCATATATTTTTTTAAATAAGGATGTTCTGGACTAATCACCATAAATGTTACCCCAAATAAAGTATCACATCTTGTCGTAAAAACTTCCAAACTATCATCAGTACCACAAATAGGAAATCTTACAGAAGCTCCAATCGACTTTCCAATCCAATTCACTTGTGCTGTTTTAACTTTATCTAAAAATTCAGTATCTTTCAAACCATCCAATAATTTATCAGCATAACTACTCATTTTTAGTAACCACTGATTTTTAAGTTTCTTTGTAGTTTTACTACCACAACGCTCACAAACACCACCTTGAGCATCTTCATTAGATAATCCTGTCTTACAATTTGGACACCAGTTAATTTCTTTTTCATCCTTATAAGCAAGGCCAGCTTTATAAAATTGTAAAAATTGCCATTGTGTCCATTTATAATACTCAGGATCAGTAGTTGAAAATTCCCTTGACCAATCTACAGATAATCCAAGAGATTCCATCTGTGACTTAAATACCTTAATATTTTCCTGAACAGCCATTTTAGGATGAATATGATTCTTTATCGCATATTGCTCAGCAGGTGCTCCAAAAGCATCCCATCCCATAGGAAACAAAACATTATATCCCATAGCTCTCTTAAATCTAGCTTGAACATCACTCGCTGTATACACTCTAGCATGCCCAACATGTAATCCTACTCCAGAAGGATAAGGAAATTCTACTAACATATAATACTTACCCTTATCTGTCTTTGCTCCATTTATAGAATCATAAGTATGATTCTCTTTCCAATATTCTTGCCATTTCTTTTCTATCTTTTTATAATTATACATCACTATCTTCCTTCTTTCCATAAATAATATTTAGCTAAAAATCCATAACAAATAATAATCATTAAAATTAGTAAAATTACTCCTATAATAATTCTCAAAATAATATGATTTACTAAATACATAATAATAATATAAATCGTACTAATAATAAAAGTATTAATCAAAGAACAAATTATCATAAATTTAGGATAACTCTTTTTAGGAATCGTTACCCTATAAACTTTCTTTAAATATAAAACTTCTGTAGGAACTTGATTCTTACTTAACTTTTTACTACTTACCTTAGTAGCAAAATAATTAAAAATAAATACCCCAATAAATACTACAACATATTCTAAAACAATATTCAAATATCTTCACCTCCAAAAGAAAACCACGCCTACTTCCCCTAAACACTAGGAGCGAATAAACGCGGTACCATCCTACTTTTTACTTAATTTGATAACGGATTACCCGACCTTAATAGGTAGCTAAAAGAACAAGTTCATAAAAATATAGCATAAGTTTCCACCACCCACTTACTCTCTAAAGAAATATTTTTACTACTACTTTCCTCATCAACACTTTGCATACTATTATACTAAACTGTCTTAATATATTCAAGTAAATTTAAAAACATTTTAATAAATTTAGGCTCTAATCTTGCCCTTTTCAACTTACGAATCGCAATTCTCTTTTTCCGAATTGATAAATCACTAAATAAAATCGTATCTATCTTTTCTTTCAAAACAGTCTCAATCTCTAAATCCTCCAAAATTCCCCTAATATCATCATTAATCAATTTTTCCATAGAATTTAATAAAATACCATCACTACTACACGTAATAGTTAAACTACTACCAGAAGAAATATTTCCCACTTCAATTACTAAATCATTTCTTTCATTATATACTTTCCCAGAAACAGTATTCATCCCAGACTTAATCTCCACATTACCATTCTTTGTATTTTTAAATCGAATCTTATAATTTCTAGAAGATGGTAATAATCCAGGATTTCCTTTACTTTGAATCAATAATTCATAATGATTTAAAGTATACTGAAATTTAAATTCTGTTAATCCATAACTACCACTCTTATAATTATTACTAATCCCATCATCTTCATACAACAAATAGCTTCCATTAGCACCAGGAAAAACTAAAACTTCTATATTAGTAGGTAAATCAGTACTCATCTCCATAGAAAGAGGAATAATAGCCCCTTCTCTACAAAAGACAGGATAATCTTCATCTTTATAAAAACTCATATAATATTTATTCCCAACATATTTTTTTCCACTTTCTAGCTCATACCAAATACCCTCAGGAATAAACAGACGTTGAACCACTCTATCCATAACCAAATTTTTCTTCTTTACAATAGGACAAACCAACATCTCGCTACCAAAAAAGTACTGATTTCTATATAAAGGTTCATCATAAATCTTAGGATATTTATAATACAATGGTTGAATCACTGGACTACCACTCTTAGAATAAACATAACTCTCTGTATAAAGATAAGGAATTAATTGATATCTCAACCGTAAATATTTCTTAATAATTTCCTCTTCAGATACATCCCATCTCCAAGGTTCACGCTTATAATACTTTCCCCCATCACTAGACAAAATCAAAAAAGTACTAAAAACGCCAAACTGAATATAACGAATATATAATTCAAAAGTTTCAATTCCTCCATAATATCCTCCAATAGGACTAGCAACATAACTCACTCCATTATTAGAAGCAGACATATGATATTGAGGTAAAATACTTAAAGTGTCCCACCCTACTTTTGTTTTTCCATTAAAAATAACCGTATCTCGATGTGTAGACATCGAATAATTTCTAGACAAAACAACAGTTCTCTTATTTAACATAATACCATACATAGAATAAATATAATGATTAATTAACGCTAAAGTCTGATTATCTTTACAATTATCATAATCAACATAAAAAGCATCTACTCCTAAAGAAATCCAACTTCTTATTCCGTAAGAAGCATAAAGATTAATCTGCTGACTATTCATAGGAAGAAAAGAATATTCTCCCTTAATATCTTTCAATACACCCTTAATATTCTGATAAGTATTAGTCTCCTCTTTAATTTTATCACTAGGATTAATCGATAAAGAAAGTCTTACATGATAATGATTACATAATTGCTTTAATTGAGTTTCATTCAATAATTGATGATTAAACACCAAAGAATCCCCAGCTTCATGCCATTTATCACCAAATAAAAAAACAGAAATAGGAATTTCTTCCTCATGAAATTTAGTCAGTAAATTTTGAATATCAGTAACAGAATATTCTTGATCTTTATTCCACCAATTACCTAAAGAATACCTAGGAATCAAACTAGGATACCCAGTAAGTTCATAATAATCTTTCAAACAAAGACCTAAATCCTTACGATACATAAAAACATATATATCAATATTACCTTCATTTCTTTTAATAAAATTATGATTATCTAATACATAAGAATCACTATCATCTAAAACAGCAAAACCATCAGTAGAATATAATCCTTTACCTAACTTCAACTTTCCAGAAAAATCATCCAAAGAATAATTAAGTCCCCCAAAATTTCTAGCTTCTGGATGATGATAATACCACATTTTATCTGTACCATTTAAAAGAATATTTAAATTAGATCCCGGAGCCAACTTACTGCCTAAAAAAGGCTTATTCATATCATAATACAAAGTAAAATAAGAAGTAGATATTTGAATTAAAGATTCAGTCTGACTTTTCATATATTTAACTTTTGGAAATCTTCTAAAAATAACTCTTTGAGAAATTCTATCCTCAAATGAACCAGTTGGACTATATTCTAATCGAATTAATCGTTCAGACAAAAGAGTAAAACGAAATTTTTTACCCTCTATAACATTTTCTTTTAAACAAAAACCATCATTATCATTCCCCACAAAATAATTCCCAATTGTCCTCATCATCACATCTCCATTCCACTACCTTACCTATTATGATAATTATATAATATTTTATTAATTAAAACAACTACCTAAGAAAAAAAGAAAATAGACTTTACTCCATAGTATTTTAATTCAAAAAAATACTTAAATTTATTCATAACCTTATAAAAGCAAATTTATAACCGAGTAGAAGGTAGTAGTTAGCTGCATTTCTCTCACGCCAACAAACATACGGTTCTGTATTCTGCAGTTCGTTAAATATACAACCTTATAGTTACTACTTTACATAGATAGTATAAATCACCTGCTACTTACTTTCTCTGTTTCCAGCATATTCTCATAAGGGGGAGTCTTTTTTTGAATTATCTTGTTTTTAATTATATCATTCATTTTTCATAACAGATAATATTTAACGTCTTGTCATTTACTCCATATAGTTTCCTATACTTCATCACTACTGCAACAAAATCTGACTTCTTGATGTTCAGCTATAAATCTCTATATAGGTTACTTTCCTAATATATCTTATAATCACATATTAGATAGCATATCATCAGGACCTCACACAGTAAGTGTTAACACTTTCATCTCATCACTTGCCACATTTACTATATAAACCTCGTGTAGTATTGGACTTTACTTTGTCTAGTAAACTCATCCAATTTATGCATCCTTAATATGTGATTTCTATTCGTCGAACCAAGATTTTGCCTACAGCTTCTTTTAGATTCTACCTCACGATAGACACCCTTGTTATTGACTAGTAGTTCCTACTACCAAGCCAACATGCAATTTTTATGCTCAAGTTTAACACATGCGTGTTGCACTAGAAAAAGAAATCATCACTAATAAAAGTATGATTTCTTATTTAAAGTTTTATACTAACTCTTTTGCCAGTTAGCATATAAAGAAATATTACAATCTCCATTATTAGTACTACAAAAATCAGAAGCTTTATAGTCTTTTTTTGTAAGATCATAACACTTACCGCCACCATCACTACCAGTGCAAAGACCTTTACTGTTTGTAATTTTATAACCAGACCTTGTCAAATATATAAAATTCGCATTAGTTAAATATGGCAATTTTATATCTGTTGTACCATGATTATAAGTATGTACACAAAGACCACCGTTATTCGTTATCCAATTACCATTAGTAGAAATATTACTTGCATGCTGAGAAAGTGTTCCACCATTTCTATTAATCCTTAAACAAACATATGCTGCCCTACTTGAAAAATTAGCCTGTATAGTGATATTTGAAGTAACAGTTCCGCTAGCTGATGACCAACCAGTAAAGCTTCTAACTGTACCAGTAGCAGCTGTAGTACTTGCAGTAATAGCATTAGAACCGACTGTTAATGTAGCACCACTAGAAGTATAAGTAGTTCCATGAGGAACTTTAACAGAAGTTGCAGAAACCGTTCCATAGTTTGAATTATTTCTTGATATAGTAACAGTATAATAATTAATACTTCTACTAAAATTAGCCGTAATTGTAGTATTTCCAGTAACTACCCCAACTGTAGATGACCACCCCGATAAAGTAGTAGTATAACCAGTTTGATTCGTAACACTAGCTGTAACCGTAGTTCCATTTGAAAAAATTAACTGATTTCCATTTACTGTATAATTTGTTCCATAAGGAACAGAAATAGAACTAGTAGAAACAGTTCCATAAGAAGTATTGTTTCTACCTATAGTCACAGTGTAACTATTCCTACTCCAATGTGCATATAAAGAATGAGCCTTAGGATTATTAACTATACTTTTAGAAGTTGTTGCAAATCCAGAGTAAGGGTCAGTATACCAACCATCAAATGTAAATCCAGTTCTAGTTGATGCAGTCCCTAACGGAATATATTCATTACCAATCGTATAAGACGAACTAGCATAAGTTTTTACTTCTCTAATATCTACTTCAATTTTATAATTACTAAAAGTCAAAGTACTTGCTGAACTAGTCCAAAACCAAACTTTTAAATATTTTCCATTTGTAACTGCATCTGAATTAACACTAAGTGTTTGAGAAGATACAGTATTACTAGAAGTAGGTAACACTACATCAATATTATTTCTAGGTGATAAGGAAGCAAAACTTGAATTTTCAACATCTATAACAAATCTATTACTAGAACCATTCTCGGTATAACTACCAGAAACGTAAGTAAGAGTGGTAACAATTTTTTGATTAGTAGCAAAAGAATTTAAAAAGTGAAACAAATTAAGACTAGCACTTAACGTTCCATTCAAAGTTAAATATGTCCCATCATAAGAATAAGTAACACCATTAACTGTGTTAGATGTGTTAGTTGACATAGCAGAAAATATATTTTCATTTGTATCATAAGTAACATTAACACTAGATGGGGTCCATCTTGCATATAACATATGATCACTAGTAGAAGTAACCGTCGTATCAGTAGTTACTTTATCTCCAGTAATAGATCCCGTATACCACCCAGCAAATGTATATCCTGGTAATGTAACATTTGGAAAAGATGGATATTTTTCTCCTTCTGTAACAGAAGCAGTTGTATCTAAAGGTCGAACACCAAAATTCCAAAATTGATGAGTAACCCCACTTTGATAGACATTTAACCTCAATTCATAAAGTCCTGTATAATTAACTGTAAAACTTCCAGTATTTACGGGAATTACATGATGATAACCATTTTCTTGATTATACACCCAAAATCCTACTGCAGTACTACTACCACCAGTTGGATGAGTATCCGTCCAAGTACCATCCGACTCTCCATAAGCAAAATATTGCTTACCTGCTTCTAAATAAACAGTAACATCACTATAATATTGATAAGTATCGTTACTAGTACCTGTAAGACTTATTTTATTACTACTAGTATATTGAGAAGATGACATTAAATTATTAACAACTCGATAAGTAACTGTAGAATTTTTTCCCCATTTTCCATATAAATTAATATCCGAAGAAACTAAATATTTACTACCAGCATCTCCAATTTTTATATTATAATTACTATCACTATACCAACCAAAAAATTTATATCCACTCTTAGTCGTACTTGGCAAAGTAATATTTCCATCCCCAGACCACTTAGCATATAACTCTAATGTTTTATCAGTATCTATTACTGTATCACTAGTAACCTTAGTCGAAAAATTATCATCTAAATACCAACCATCAAAAGTATAATTAATCACTTTTTTATTTTCATCAGCAAGCATTTTTAACTTAGGAATACTATTTAAGGTAAAGTCATCCAAACGATTAATATCATAACCAACATTCACAACATTACTACCACCATTAGTATTAAAAATAACAGTATGTGATTTTGTTGGTGTTGGTAAATCACTAATAGTACTACCAGATACTACATATTTATTTTCACCTTTAACAATAGTACCACCATTGGAATTATAATGAACTAAATAACGATCACCACTACATGTAGAATCAGAAGCACTACTACTAGGATTTCTAGTTAATTTCTTCTTTCCTTCTGTATATAACTCCACCTCAACTTTACCAGATATACTTTGTCCCATTAATGAAGATTGATCAGTAGAACTAGTACATTTTCCAATATCACTATTCTGACAAGAATCACTTAACCACATATAAAAAGTATAAGAATCATAGCCAGTTTGACTAGAACTATAATCAGGTAAATCTTGTTGAATATCTGTCAAAACTAATCTCCCATATTTATCAATAGTATCAAATTTATAATCTAAAGAACCATTAGAAATAGAAGTCCCATTCTTAACTAATTTCCATTTTACATATGGACTAAGTAATTTACAGTTTACCTTTAAATCATTTAAAGCAATATCATAAATAATATTTTGATTATTATTAGTACTATTTCCTCCTACTTTAAAATCAATTTTAATTACATTATCAGTTTTACTCTCTACTTCACTATCTAATATAGGAACCATATCTAAATTACTATTATCAAAAGTAGTCTCTCCATAAGCTGTATCATCAATAGCAACTGTTCCAGTAGTTAAATTAAATAAAATATCAGAAGTAACTAAAGCATAAGTAAGACCTAAAACTAATAAAAGAACAACAACAACATAAATAGCGACAATTCTTTTATCTTTAATATTCTTAATATCCAAAAAAATCACCTTCTAACATTCTTTTATTATCTATAAGTAATTATACTAAAAATCAAAAAAAAAACAATATAAAATAAAAAAATAATTATATAAATAATAAAATATCTCATACTAATAAAAGGTGATAATCATGAATAATATTAATGAAATTGTAACTACTTTAAAAAAAGATACCAATAACACTAGTGATATTACTTATCGAAAAAAGAAAGTATGTAATAAAGAAATTTATATTATATATAATGAACCACTTACTTCATCAGATAAAATTAGTGACTTTATTATTAGAAGTCTAGATAAAATAAATAAACAATATCCTAAAGCAAAAAACATTGAACATATTATTTTCAACGAAATAGAAAACTTCAAAATCACAAAAATTACCAATTATGAAGATATCTGCTACTACCTACATTATGGATTTACCATTATATTAATTGAAGATTCCAAAACCTACTTCGCTCTAGAAACAAAATCAAAACTCTCTAGAAGTATTAGTCCCCCCCAAACAGAGAGTTCCCTAAGAGGCTCAATGGATTCCTTTGTCGAAGACATGCAAACAAACATGGGACTAATCAGAAGAAGAATAAAAGATAACAATCTCTGGATAGATTCACTAGAAATAGGAAAATACACCAAAACCAAAGTCAATCTCATCTACCTAAACGGAGTTTGCAAAAAAGAACTAGTAAACAATGTCTCAAATTTAATAAAAAGTATCAATATCGATGGAATCATTAACTGTGGAACAATAAAAAATTTAATTGAAAAGGAAAATAAAAGTACTCTTCCTACCATCATTTCAACAGAAAGACCTGATAGAGTTTGCCAAGCAATTTTAGGGGGAAGAATTGTTATTATGGTGGATTGTTGTCAATTTGCTTTAATTCTTCCTATTGTCCTGAATGATTTATTAATCTCAACTGAAGATAGCTATGGGAAAAGTATTAATATTACTCTGACGAGAATGATTCGTTATCTTGCATTATTTATTACTTTATTTACGCCGGCTGTCTATATTGCTGTTACCACTTATAATCAAGAAATGCTTCCTACACAACTCCTTGTTAGTTTTGCATCGCAAAGAGCATCAGTACCTTTTCCTGCCTTTGTTGAAGCTATAATTATGATGATTGCTTTTGAAATTTTGAGAGAAGGAGATTTAAGAGGACCAACTTTTACCACAAGTGCCCTTTCTACAGTAGGAGCATTAATTTTAGGAGATGCTGCGGTTAACGCTGGAATTGTTTCTCCTATTATGATTATTGTTCTTGCTATCACTTCACTTTCCTCTTTATTATTCACCGAACCAGAAGTGATTAACGGAATTCGATGGTGGAGAATTCTTTTCATGATAGGGGGAATATCTTTTGGTATAATTGGAGTATTATTTGCCTTTATTTTCTTTATCATTAAGTTAAGTTCTTTACATTCCTTTGGAATTTGTTACTTAACTCCCTATTCTCCAATTTCGAAAACAGGCTTAAAAAATAGTATTATCAAATTTCCAATGAAATATCTTGATAAAAGAGAAAGTGAATTATCTAATAATATTACCAAATATAGGCGGGTGAAAAAATGAAAAAAATTCTCTTCATCATTCCTCTAATATTGCTCTTAACTGGTTGCTATAACTATAGAGAAATTAATGAACTTGCAATTGTTAGTGGAATTAGTATAACAAAAGAAGGAAATGATATTAAATTAACAACAGAAGTTATTAATCCTAAGAAGGAACAAGATGCTTCAAGTGGAGAAGAACCAGAATTTATTACTTACACAAAAAAGGCGAAATCTATCCAAGAAGCTATCCGAAAAATGATTCAAGAATCTCCACGAAAAATGTATGGAGCTCATATAGAAATATTAATCATCGATGAAAAAATTGCCAAAAAAGATTTAATGGATATTCTTGACTTTTTTGCTAGAGATCCAGAAATTCGCAGGGAATTTAAGGTTTTAATCGGAAAAAATGATGATATTTTAAAAATTACTACTCCCCTAGAAAAAATATCCTCGCAAAATATTCGAGATAGTTTAGAAAATAATAGTAAGTACTTGGGCTATGCAAATGTTGTAACTTATCATGAATTAATTAGTAATGTATTAAATCCAAATAAAGAACTAGTACTACCAGTAATTAGTCTTAAAGGGAATCAAAAAGAAGGTGAAGAAAAGGAAAATATTTCGGATACAACTAATAAAGCAAACCCATATTTATCTGGAATGGCAATTTTTAAAAACAATCAGTTAAAAGGATATTTAACGGAAAAAGAAGAATTAACCTATAATATGCTAACTAATGAAGCAAAAAACTTTTTCATTAGAACTAATAATAAAGATAATCAATATGTTGTCCACGAAATTATTCATTTTTCTTCAAAAATGGAATTTAATAAAAAGGCAAAAGAAATAGAAATCACTTTAAAAGGAAATGCTGCTATAGCAGATGTCAATGAAAAAATTGATTTAGAAAACTTAAATGAAGTATCAAATTTAGAAAAAGAGCTGAATAAGGAATTAAAAAAAACAGTTGAAGATTCTATTCAAAATATAAAAAATAAATATAACAGTGATATTTTTGGATTTAGAGATTTAATTTACAAAACTGATCCTAAATATTACAAAAGGATAAACAAAGACTGGTATAAGGGAATCTTTCAAAATATAAAGGTTAACGTAAAGGTAGAGGTAAAAGGAAGAGAAAAAGGAAGCTTGAATCGAGGTGTTTACCAATGAAAAAAGATAAATTAACCGCTTTTTCATTTGCTTGTCTTTTAGGTTCTCCTATTTTTTCCCTTTTTAGTGGAGTTGGGAGTTATAATCTTATTCATATTGCTGGAATTGATGCTTGGATTTCTGTATTAATTTCCTTTATTTTTGGAATTATTCCTTTTCTTATATTTCTTTATATTTTCAATTATCAACCCACATTAAATATCTTAGAAAAAAACAAATACTTATTTGGAAAATATCTAGGAACTATCTTTAATTTGCTTATCAATATTTTTATCTTTTTTATTGGAATCGTACAATTATTTAATATTAGTAATTTTGCTATCTCCCAATTTTTAGCGGAAACACCTATTCTATGGTTTATGATTTTATTTGGTCTATTAATTATTTATAATGTTTATACTGGGATAGAAAATATCTCTAGAGTGGCTATCATTTTTTTAGGGGTAATTATTTTTATGACTATTATCAGTACAGCAGGTCTTGCTCCTACTATAGATACTTCTAATTTAAAACCCTATCTAGAAAATGGAGTTATTCCTCCATTTAAAGCAGGATTAATTCTTTCTATAACCAATGTAACGCCAATATTTATACTTTTAATTGTTCAAAAAGATAAAATTAGTGAAAAGCAAAATTTACCAAAGTATTTTACCTTCTTTTATTTCCTATCCTATTTATTTGCTTTCTTAGCTATTTTCTTATGTTTAAGTTCCTTAGGAATTTATCTTTGTAAAATTTATCAATATCCAGAATATACTGTTTTAAAGAAAATTTCTCTTTTTAAATTTATTGAAAGAATAGAAAATTTCATTTATATCAAATGGATTTTGAACTCATTTATTATGCTCTCTTTAATCATTTATCATCTAAGTTTCTCCATAAAAAAAGAAAGTAGAAAACTAATTCCTACAATTTCTACTCTCTTATTAATCTTCTTTAGTAGTTATATTTTTAAAAATAATATTTTATTTTATTTCATTGGATTACATTATTTTCCTATAGTATGTTTAGCTTTATTCATTTTATATCTTATTATAGGAATAAATATTTTTATTAGAAAGAGAGTAAGGCTTTTCTAAGTAATACTCTCTTTCTTTATTTTTCTAATTTTCTTAATACATCTTTAGTAACATCAATAGCCTTTAATCTAAGATCATCAGCAACACCTTCTAAAACAGGAGTTCCTTTATCTTTAGCCAATTGAACTAAATCTAAAGTTTTTTTCTTAATATCTTCTGATTTCTCTTTAGCAATCTTTAAAACTTTTTCTTTATCTAAATCTTCAAGCTCAGACTTAATATCCTCTACCTTTGCCAAAAATTCATCCTTAACTTCAACAACATCAATTTTCTTAACTTCAGAAATAAATTCATCAAATTTCTTTTTTAAACTTCTTCTAGTTTCTTCTCCAGATTTAGGAGCAAATAACAATCCTAATCCTGCTCCAATACCAACACCTGCTAAAAATTTAGCAAAACCATGTTTATTACTACGATTACTCATTTTCTTCATCTACCTTTCTATTATTTTTTCGAACAAACACTTTTCGGATAAGATAACTAATTCCATCCACTAACTTATCACTAACTAAAGCCATATTATCAGTAACAATATCAACCAAACTAAAAGCTTTATCAAACTTTGAAATTTTTAACTCTACCTCATCAAGAACTTGGTTTATTCGATTAATTGTATAAATTAATTTAACACTTAATACTATTAAAATAACTAATAAAATAGAACACAATATTCCAAGTAAAATCAATAAAAATGTACTAGCATTAATCATTCTCCACCATTCCTTTCATCATACATGGAATCAATCAAATTAAATAAATCATCGGTCAATTCAAGATTTTTTTCTTTCTTTTCTTCCTTAACTACAGAATGAGCATTCTCTTCAGTACCCATACTCTTCTTTAAAGTTGATAACAAATTAATACTACTCTTAACTGGTGGAATTTCTTTTTTTGGATGTTCCCTAACTTCATCATGACTAACAATCTTTACCTCTTCTTCTTGAGGTTTATAATTAGATTTATCATAAGCAACACCATAATCATAATAATTCTCGGTAGCTTCATCTAACGTAATATTATCATAATTCTTAATTGTATCATCATAATCTGAATAAGTATTTTCTCGTTCACTCTGATAATGACATTCTTCTTCATCAATAACTTCATAATTTGAAGAATCTTCTTCTTTTATCTTCTTACATTCTTTTGCTTCCTTCAAATATTCACAATTCTCACACATCAAATTCTCTTTAATTTCTTTAGTAATATTACCATATGCCTTTTTTCTAACGGAGTCAAAATCTACATTCTTAGAATGACGATGATGTTCCAAATTATCTCCCTTATTCTTTTCAATATCTCCAAAAGTATAATTTTGATCTAATACACCATAAATAGGAGAAATAATAGGAGTTGCCTTAAAATGTCTTTCTTCTTTCTTCTCTTCTTTTTTATCTTTATATATTTCTGAAACCTTAGTTTCTTTTCGAGATGCTACTGATGTTACCTCTCTTTTAGGTTGAACCTCTACTTTAGGCTTCGAAGGAACGTGAGTTCTTTCGACACCATGAATAGATTGCCTACTTCTTGTTTCAATAAAATCATTATCGGACAAATCTATAGGAAACTTAAAAGAAGATTTTTCTTCAATTTTCTTTGAAATAACCGGTTCAGGTACTTTTTCTTCCACCTTTAACTCTTTTATTTCAATTTTTTCCTCACGAGGAACTTCTAATTCTTGGGCCATCTTCTGTTCTTTTTCTTGTTGCTCTCTTTCAATTTTTTCACGCATAAAAGTTGGTAATTTATGTTCTTCTTCTTTTTTTATCTCTTTAATTTCAATTGATTCATTTTCTTCTTCTTCGTCAACAATTTCTTCATCGGTAAACAAATTTTTAAACTTGTCCATTAATCCCATCTATTAGCACCTCACTTTGTTATTCATCTGGTAACTTCTCTTTCTTTCGTTGCTCTTCTTTTTGAACATATTCTTCCAAATATTGGGAAAAATTACTGCTTGACCCATCTGGTTTTTTTACTTCATAAGTAAATTCAGAAAATTCTCCTAAATTACCCTCTAAAACTTTTTCTATAACAGTATCATTATAAGTAATACTATTTAACATAACAGAAGATAAAGTAATCAATTTATTTAAATGACTAAGATCAGAATAAAATTCAATCTTAGAATAATGATACACTATACTAACAAAATAAGTATCCCCTTCCTGCTCTATCTTAATATATCCCTTTTTATTACCATTCTGAAATGTTTCATAATAAAATTCTTTACCTGTCTTTTGATATTGTAAATCTTTTTTATAATAATAACTAATGATGTCTACATATAAATAAATAGAACAATCATTACTCAAAAACACTTGATTATAATCATAATCATGTATTTTTTCTACTCCTTTAGGAACATAATACTTATACCCTAAAGAAACATCATTAGTTACACTTTTGCTAGTAAAACAATTCTTTACCAAACTAACATAATCTTTATTATCATTAATGTTAGTGCAACCAGCAAGTAAGAAAATGAAACAAATAAATAATATTTTCTTATACATAATCTACACCTACTCTTCCCTTATTATATCAAAAAAAGATTTAAAATCAAACAGTTTATTAAACTTTTTTCTATTTTTTTATATAATACTTTGAAAGGAGAGATTAAAATGTATCCAAGAAATTATATGAGAAATTATCCTCAAATGCAATACGGGAATCGCTTTGCCGGAGGATTTGCTGTTCCATTCGTATTAGGTGGAATCACAGGAGGATTACTAGCACCAGCCTTCTATCCAAGACCTACCTACTATGCCCCATACCCACCAATGCCAGGACCATACCCAGTTTATTATCGATAACATTGATCAATAATATCAACAACAGTTACCCCATTCTCTTTTTTAGCGCTTAAAGATAAACAATCTCCCAAATATGCCCCATCAATAGGACTCTTCAAATCATCAAAATAACCACTTTCTTCTAAGACCCTTGCCTTAAAAGTATTATTCTTTTCAAATGAAAAATCACACTGAATTGTCCCTTGAGTACACTCATCAATAAAATGATACCCAGCAGAAATAACATTATTTTTCATTAAACGATATGCCTCATTTCTTCCTAAACTCATTGAAGAAGAAATGTTTCGGGTAACAACAATCGTTACAACAGAAACAAGTACTAAAACAGCAAGAACTTCTATTAAAGTAAAACCCTTATTATTCATTTTATTTCCTTGTAATATGAATCATATTCGCATAAACTTCTTCTAACGCTCTTCCAATTGGTTTAGCAGAATGATAACTTTTTTCTGGCATTTGATAATGATTAGTCTTAGTCATTTCCTTACTACGATTAGCAACCACATATACCAAAGCATACTTTGAATCCACAATATTCAATATCTTATCAATTGATGGATAAATCATATTCTCACACTCCTCTACTATCTATAAATTTAATATAATACATTATAAAAAAAAAGACAATATATTTTACACAATATATACACCTTTTTTTCGACAAAAGAGAAATAACTCTCTTTTTTATTTACAAATTAATAATCATTATGATCTCTCAAAAATGGAGGAACATCAAAATCACTATCATCATCAACATTTTCTTTATACAAATCTTCACGACTTGTATTAGTAAAACTATGATATAAAGGTTCACTAGGTTCCTCAAAACCAGTAGCAATTACTGTAACAATAACCTCATCATTCAAATTCTCATTAATTACCGCACCAAATATAGTATTAATATCAGTATTAGCAGCACTTCGAATTACCTCAGCAGCTTCTTCTACTTCGAATAAAGTAAGTGATGAACCACCAGTTACATTAATAATAGCATCAGTTGCACCATCAATCGAAGTTTCTAATAACGGACTAGAAACAGCTTGCTTAGCAGCTTCTACTGCTCTACCATCACCAGAACCAACACCAATTCCAATTAATGCATTACCACGATCTTTCATTACTGTTTTAACATCCGCAAAATCCAAATTAACAAGTCCAGCAACGGCAATCAAATCAGAAATAGATTGAACCCCACGATGAAGAACATTATCAACTTCTCTAAATGCTTCTAACATAGGAGTTGTCTTATCAATAAGTTCTCTCAAACGATCATTTGGAATAACAATAATAGTATCAACATGTTTTTTTAATTCATCTAAACCTTTAACAGCTTGATCCATTCTTTTCTTTCCTTCAAAACTAAAGGGTTTCGTAACAATACCAACAGTTAAAGCACCTAAATCTTGGGCAATCTCAGCAACAACAGGAGCAGCACCAGTACCAGTTCCTCCACCCATACCACAAGTGACAAAAACCATATCAGCACCTTTTAAAGCATCTTCAATAGCAGCCTTACTCTCTAAAGCAGCCTCTCTACCAATCTCTGGATTAGCACCAGCACCTAAACCATCAGTAAGTTCACTACCAATTTGTAATTTAATAGGTGCCAAAGATTTATTTAATGCTTGAACATCAGTATTAGCAACAATAAAGTCCACACCTTTTAAACCAGACTCTACCATTCTATTAACGGCATTACCACCGCCACCACCAATACCTATAACCTTTATTTTAGCTAATTGATCCATTTCTAATCCTAACATATTATCCATAATACTATTTTTCCTCCTTACCTGCTATAAAACCACCAAAAATTTTATTTATAATTGCATTATCTTTCTTTAATTTATTATTAGGAGTTACCCATGAAGTCTCATCTTCAACGCTAACCATAGAATATTCTCTTCCACTGCTTTCCATTTTATCAATAAAGTACTTGATCATTCCTAAAGCAGTACAATATTTATTATCACGAACTCCTAAAGTAGTAACATTATATATTATAACATCTTTTCCAAATATTTCATAGGCCAAATTTTTAAAAGATTTAAATTCTGTTACTCCTCCAGTCAAAACTATATAACTAATATCTTGATTAGTTAAAGTCCTAATATCTTTTTTTGCCATATTCATAATCTCTACAAGTCTACTCATAGCAACCTCAGAAACTTCTAATTGATTAAGTTTGACCTTTTCACCAATTGTATTTTTAACTTCATAAATTTCATTTAATTGACAAAATCTTTTATGACTACTAGCAAATTTTTCTTTTAATATTCTACCATCAAAAATACTAACGCCAAATACATAGGCCAAATCTTTTTCTACATTTATACCACCAACTTGTAAAACATCATTAGCAATAAGTTTACCTCTATTAAATACACTAACATCAGTAGTTTCATGACCTATATTAATCACAACTCCAATTTTTTTATCCAAATTAGAATTTCTAACCTCATAATAATCTCCAATACCTGAAAAAGTAATATCGACTACCTCTAATCCTGCCCCTTCAATAACTGATAGGACAGAATAAATATTCTTCTTAGGCGTTGATACCATTATACCCTTTATTTCTAATTTTTGTCCACTTTTACCTACCGGTTTACTAATTCCTTCACTATCGTCTATAGAATACTCAATTGGTAACACTGTAACAAGTTCATAATCAGGATCTAATTTATTATATACGGAAGTTTTTATAACATGATTGACATCATCACTAGTAACAAATCCATGTTCATTTTTTATATCTACCTCGCCATCTACTAGCAAGAATTTTGAATTATAACTTGGAACATTAACAATAACTTTTTTTATTTCAATACCAAGCATATCATTAATTTCTTTCATACCATCACGAATTGCATCCACTAGAATATTAGGTTCGACAATCAAACCTTTCTTCAGTCCTTTTGAAGGAACAGTATGTGCCGCTAAAAT
>JAQXQC010000008.1 GCA_029100965.1 Bacilli bacterium
GTATTATTTATGGAATTAGTAGCTATGGTCTTGCTAGTGATTTAAATATTTCAGTGAAAGATGCTAAGAATTTTATTGATGCTTATTTTCAAACTTTTCCTGGAATTAAAACTTATATGGATAAGGCTATTCAAGAGGCTCATGAAGTTGGTTATGTAAAAACAATTATGGGTAGAAAAAGAGTAATTGATGAGTTAAATAATAGTAATTATATGATTAGAAGCATGGGGGAGAGAATGGCTTTAAATACACCTATTCAAGGAAGTAGCGCTGATATTTTAAAAAAAGCTATGATTGAAATTGATCAAAAGTTTGAAGAATTCAATCTAAAAAGTAGAATGCTTCTTCAAATTCACGATGAGCTGGTTTTTAATGTTTATGAAACGGAATTGGATGAAGTAAAAAAGATTGTTCAAGAGGTTATGGAAAATACTGTTCAATTAACGGTACCGCTTAAAGTAGAATTAAATTTAGGTAAAAATTTATATGAAGCGAAATAGAAGTGGGGGATTTTTATGCCAGAATTGCCAGAGGTAGAGACTGTTGTTCGTGGTCTTCGGGAAAAAGTAGTGGGAAGAATTATCAAAAAAGTAAATATTTATTATGATAATATTATTGAATATCCAGATGTTTGTTCTTTTCAAAAGAAAATTAAAAATCAAAAAATAAATGAGATAAATCGCTATGGAAAATGGATTATTTTTGTTTTAGATTATTATTATTTATTATCTCATTTGAGAATGGAAGGTAAATATTTTTTGAAATCTCCTAATGAAAAAATGGATAAACATGAACATGTTACTTTTTTGTTGGATAATAACTTAGAATTAAGGTATATGGATGTTCGTAAATTTGGAAAAATGCAACTTATTGAAAAAGAAGACATCAATAAAATTGGTCCTTTTTTAAATATGGGATTAGAACCATGGGATAAAAAATTAAATCGTACTTATTTAAAAGAAAAATTGAAAAAAAAGAAGTTGCCTATTAAAAGCTGCTTGTTGGATCAAAGAATAATTGTTGGTATAGGGAATATCTATGCAGATGAAATTTTATTTTTATCTAAAATTAATCCATTGAAAGAGGCAAATTCTCTTTCTTTGGAGGAACTTGAAAGAATTATTGATAATACAAAATTAGTTTTGGAAAAAGCAATTGAAAAAGGAGGAACGACTATACGAAGTTATACTTCTTTAAATGGTATTCATGGTCTTTTTCAACAAGAATTGTATGTTCATTCTAAAGAAGGACAAAAATGCTTAATATGTGGAAGTGATATTTTGAAAATTAAAGTAGGTGGTCGAGGTACTTATTATTGTCCTAAGTGTCAGAAAAATAGTTGATTAGCTTTTGTAAAATGTATAAGTATTTTGAACTTTTTTATTAGGAGGATTATGATGAAGTCAGAAGAGATTGAATTATTGAGAGAAAATTATTATTCTTTGGTAAAAGAAAAACAAGAATTGTTAGCAATAAAGAAAAGAATTTTAGAGTTAGAGCAGACAAGTGAAGTAAAAGAGTATTTGGATTTGGTTAATAGGATTAATTCTAAGCATTGTAGTAAAGAAAAATCTAATCGTGAAATAGTTCGAGATGCAATTAATTTTTCTAATATAACTCCAACAAATGATATTTATGTTTATATTGGTACTTATAAATATGGTAATGAAACTGATATTATTCATGGTTCTAGTGATTATTTAGTTAGTCGAAATGATCATACTGCTGATTATGTTGTTTATTATAATTTAGAGGCAAAGAGATATAACTTAAATTTTTCGATAGAAATTCCATATGAAGAAGTGGATAAATTTGAAGGGGAACATAAAGTAATTTATCCTAAAAAATTTAATAGAGAAGCTTATTTTTATGATTTACAGGATGAATACTTTACTACGGTTATTTTGGAATCTGAAGAGAAGGCTATGTCAAAGATAAAAAAATTAGTTACTAAGATTTAATAAAGTGAGGATTGTTTATGTTTAAATTGGTATCAAAATATCAGCCAAATGGGGATCAACCTGAGGCAATAAAAGAGTTAGTTAGTGGAATTAAAAATGGGCGTAAAGAGCAGGTTTTACTAGGTGCAACAGGTACTGGAAAGACATTTACAATTGCTAATGTTATCAATGAAGTTCAGAAACCAACTTTGGTTCTTGCTCATAACAAAACTTTGGCTGGTCAATTGTATTCCGAGTTGAAGGAATTGTTTCCAGATAATCGTGTTGAGTACTTTGTATCTTAGAATTTTTTTAGTTAAGAAATCTTTATTTTTTAAAGCTTTTATGTACGTTTTTGTTTAATAAAAATATACTTAAAATACTATTTAGTTCTAGATGGAATTTATTAATTTGTGGCCAATTATTGTGTAATTCGTGTAATGATATTTTTAGAGAGTTATCTGTATAGATAATTCTTTTTTTTGGGAGGTGATGAAAATAGCAGAGTTTGAAATAGAAAATGATGACAGTTTTACTGTTGTAACAAATAATATCTTAAGAAATAAAGATTTATCTATGAGTGCTAAAGGACTATTATGTACTATTTTTTCATTACCACCAGAGTGGGATTATTCATTTAATGGATTAGTTTCTATATGTAAGGAAGGTAAGGCTGCCGTTAGAAATGCAATCAATGAATTAAAAGAGGCTAAATACATTAAAATTAGCCAATTTAGGAATGAAAAAGGATATTATCAATACAAATACACTGTTTATAGAAAACCTTACGAAGAGAGGCAAATAAATGAGTTTCATCCAACACCCGGTTATCGGATGTCCGATTATCGGAAGTCCGATAACCAGCCACAATTAAATACTAATAAATTAAATACTAAAGAATTAAAAGATAATATAGATAATATAGATAAAACATCAAACCAAAATTTAGAACATCATTATCTAACGAAAGAATTATTTAAATTGAACTATATCACTCCAAATGATAGTAGTTCTTTTTTGTTTGATGATCTATTTAAAAATTATTTATCTGATGGATTTACTTTTAGCAAATTAATTAGTTCTATTCACTATATTGTTCCCAGAGTAGTTAAGAGAAAATTTAAAGATGAAAATGGAAATCTTATTGAAAATAAATTTGGGTATTTTGAAGCCTCTTTTAAAAATAATTTAAGTAAATTTGAAAATATGCCTGATGAATTATATCCTCCTAAAAATGAGGATAGAGAACTATAAGTCAAGGAAGGAGTGAAATATGCAAAAAGGAAAAGTAATTTCAATCGCTAATCAAAAAGGTGGGGTAGGTAAAACAACGACAACGCTTAATCTTGGAATAGCACTGGCTAAATATGGTAAGAAAGTACTGTTAGTTGATGCTGATCCACAAGGTGATTTAACAACATGTTTGGGTTATTATGATGTTGATAATTGTGTTACATTGGCAGATGTGTTTAATGGTTATATTACAGATAATAAAGTAGATATAAAAGATAGTATTTTACATCAAAAAGAAAATATTGATTTAATCCCTTCAAATTTGGATTTGTCAGCTTTGGAAATGTCTTTAGTTAATGCTATGCGTAGAGAAAATATTTTGAGTAATTGTTTATCTTCTATCAAAAATAACTATGATTATGTATTAATTGATTGCATGCCTAGTTTAGGAATGATAACAATAAATGCTTTGACTTGTGCTGATAAAGTTATTGTTCCTGTTCAAGCTCATTTTTTATCAGCGAAAGATACTAGTCAGTTATTAAAAATAGTTACACAAGTAAAAAATAATTTAAACCCTAATTTAGAATTGGGAGGAATTTTATTAACTTTGGTTGATAATAGAACAACAACTGCAAAAGATACAAAGGATTTGTTAGAAGAAGTTTATGGTGATTATGTGAAAATTTATGATACGCAAATACCAAATGTTATTAATTTGGCAAAGTCAGCTTCTGCTGGAAAAAGTATTTTTTCTTTTGATAAAAATAGCAAAGGTGCTTTAGCATACTCAAAATTTGCGAAGGAGGTATTAAACGATGATAAAAGAAGAGTTAAAGAATCAACTCAAAAAGAATTTATTAGATGACATGTTTACTACTCAAGAGCAAAGAGATGATGCAAAAAGAGAAAAAGTTATTGATATTAAAATTACTGATATTGATGATTTCCCAAAACACCCTTTTAAAGTTTTAGCAAATGAAGATATGAAAAATATGATTGCTAGTGTAAAAGAATATGGAGTACTATCTCCAGCTTTGGTAAGGCAAAAATCTGATGGAAGATACGAAATGCTTTCTGGGCATAGGAGAAAATTTGCTAGTCAGTGTGCTAATTTAAATACAATCCCATGTATTGTTAGAAATTTAACTGATGATGAAGCAACAATATTGATGATAGATAGTAACTTGTCCCAAAGAGAAAAAATACTTCCAAGTGAAAGAGCATTTGCTTATAAAATGAAACTAGAAGCAATAAAGCATCAAGGTAGAAAAGAATGTTTAACTTCTACACCATTGGTGGAGAAGTTATCATCAGAGATAATAGGTTCTGAAAATAATGAAAGTCGAGAACAAGTTAGAAGATATATTAGACTTACTTATTTGAATACTGAATTATTAGATTTAGTTGATAATGGGACAATTGCTTTTAGACCTGCAGTGGAACTTTCATATTTAAAAAAAGATGAACAAGAAATTCTTGTAGATTTTATTAAATATAATCAATCAACACCATCATTGGAACAGGCAATAAAGTTAAAAAAATTAAGTCAAGAAAATTTATTAGATGTAGATGAAATGCATGATATTTTAAGTAGTTTAAAACCTAATCAAAAATCAAAATTGAAATTTGATAGAGAAAGACTACGAACTGTACTCCCAAAAAATATAGAAGAAAATAAAATTGAAGATTATGTTGTAAAGTCTATTGAATATTATACAAAGTATTTACGTCATAAAAATAGAGAAAGTAGGTAAGATAGAAATTCTATGATTTAGAAAAATTTAATTTGTAGAAATGACAAAATGAATAATGTATGATTATAATTTGTCAAAGTGGAGGGAAAAATGAGAAAAAAATTAATATTTTTGATTTTAACTATTGTTTTAGTATTAACAATAGTAGGGATTGGTAAATTTAGAACTACAAGTAATAAAAAAAATAACAATAGTTTAACTGTGAAGAAAGTGGAAGTGAAGAAGGAAGATTCTAAAACAAATAAAGAAGATAAAAAAGAATCACAAGAAAAATTAGAAGAAACTTATATTGGTAAAGATAGTATAGAAGAATCAAATGTAGATTCAAATAATAATAATGCAAATAATGATTCAAAAAAGTCAGAAGATACTTCAATTCAAAGTAATCATTCAAGAATTGATGAAAAGAAATCTCAGGCAAATGAAGTAACTTCTAATAATAAAAATGACAGTAATAAAGTGGATACGACGAATCCAAGTTATTCTATTCATAAGGGAATTATAGATTGCAAAGATTATTCTAAATGTTTAGATATTTCTTTACCAATTCAATTTACTTATAAAAAGTCAATTGCTAATACTTTTTATGTAGAAGTAAAGTCAATAAATGGTTCTGTTTTAGGATATTTTATAGAGTATGTTTTTAAAGAAAACACTTATTCTAGTTTAGAAGAATGCAATGATATTGGAAATAAAATTAAAAATACTTTATCTGATAGAGTTGCAAGTTATACTTGTAGTGTAGAAGGAATACTAAAAATAAATACAAAATATTAGAACATTAAGTTGTTCTTTTTTTGTGGAAAGGATTGAGAAAATGAAAAGTAATTTAAGAAAAATTTTAAGTGTATTATCTTCTTTGATGATTTTAATTTTAGGGATTAGTGTAGTATATGCTGGTACCAATGATACAAATATTGTTAAAGATAGATATGCTAATGCATATGGTGTTTATGATGGAACAGATAGAGTTCATCTATTTTATGCAGAGAAGTTTTTGATGAATGGGAAAGTAGCTTATTGTATTGAACCAGCAGTAGCTATTAATACTAATATTTATTCTTCAACTGAAGACTGGAATGTTACAGGTCTTAGTATGGAGGTTAGAAATTATGTTAGGTTAGTAGCTTATTATGGATATGATTATCCTAATCATCAAACAAGAAATTATTATTTAGCAGCTCAAGAATTAATGTGGGAAAAGATTACTGGAAGAGAAACTTATTGGGTTACTGAATTAAGAAAAGATGGCCCTAGAATTGATGTGGAGAGTGAAAAAAATGAGATATTAAATCTTGTAAATAATCACTATAAGGCACCATCTTTTGATGAAAAAACTTATGAAGTAAATATTGGAGAAGAATTAACTTTGAATGATACTAATGGTAGATTATCAGGGTATGAAATTTATAAAGCTAATGGGTTGGATGTAAAGATTGAAGGTAATACTTTAAAAGTAAAAGCTAAGGATACTAAACAAATAAACGAAGTTCAATTGATTAGAAAAAATTATACTTCTCAAATTAATTTAATTTATCATAATGGTGCAAATCAAAAATTAGTAAGTACAGGTTATTTAGATCCAGTTGTTTCAATTGTGAATATTAAGACGGTAGGTGGTAATATTACAATTGATAAACAAGATAAAGAAACAGGAGCAGTAGCTCAAGGAGATGCTACTTTAAAGGGGGCAAAGTATGGAATATATAATTCAAAAAATGAATTAGTAGATACATTGATTTTTGGTACAAATAATAAATCTAAAGATTTACCTTATGGTAATTATACAGTAAAAGAAATAGAAGCAAGTAAGGGATATGAATTAGATAAGACTGTTTATGATGTAACTTTAAATTCTAATAATATTGATGTTAAGTCAATTGTTTATGAGAATGTTATTAAAAGAAATGTAAATTTATTTAAGGTATTTGCTAATAATAAAACTGGTATGCTTTTAGGGGAAGCTAATGTACAATTTGATATTTATTTGAAATCTAGTAATAAATTGTATAAAAGTGTTACTACTGATAAAGATGGATATGCCGAAGTTGAATTGGTATATGGTACTTATATTGTTAAGCAAGTAAACACAACAAAAGATTATGAAAAAGTAGATGATTTTGAGATTGTTATTAATGAAAGCACAAAAAACCCTGATAATATTTTACTTTCTAATGCAGAAATTACAGCTAAATTAAAGGTAATAAAAGTTGATAAGGAGACAGGAAAAGTAATTAAAAGAAGTGGTATTAAATTTAAAATTAAGAACACTAAAAGTAATGAATATGTCTGTCAAAGGATTACTTATCCAACAAAACAAGATGTTTGTGAATATGAAACTGATGAGAATGGAGAATTTATTACACCTTTTCCACTTAATAGTGGAAAATACATTTTGGAAGAAATGGATCAAAAGATAGATAATTATCTTTGGAATAAGGAATCTGTTTCTTTTGAAATTGGGGAAGATTCAAAGTTAAAAACTGATGAAAAAGATGGTATTTTATTTGAAATGAAATTTGGAAATTCTCGGGCTAAAGGAAATATAGAAATCAAAAAACATGGTGAATTATTTCAAGTTGATAATGGAATGTACTTTTATAAAAATACTAATTTAAAAGGAATTGAATTTGGAATTTATGCTCTTGATGATATTGTTTTGCCTACAGGAGAATTAAAGTATAAAAAGAATGAATTGGTTTCAAAGATTATTACTAATAAAGATGGTTATGTTGTTTCTGAAAAGTTGGAACTAGGTAAGTATTATGTTAAAGAACTATCTACTTTAGATGATTATGTATTGGATGAAAATACTTATCCAGTAGAATTAAAATATAAAGATCAATATACTGAAGTTGTAACAAATAGTTTGAAATTAAAAAATTATTTAAAGAAAGGAAAACTAATTTTTACTAAAAATGATATTTCTAATTCAGCACCACTTCCGAATACTACTATGGAAATTTATACAGAGAATGACGAATTAATTTATACTGGCGTTACTAACGAAAATGGACAGATAGAAATTGATAATTTAAAAGTTGGAAGATATTATTTATTAGAGAAAAATGCTCCAAATGGTTATAAAATTAATCCAGAAAAAATGTATTTTGAAATAAGAGAAAATGGTGAGGTTGTAAAATGTAGTATGGTAGATGAAAAGATAGAAATAGAGGTACCAAATACAGGTGTTCAAAATTTTTATATTTTAGAATCTATTATGGGACTTGTTTTAGCAACAGGAATAGGAGTTATTGTTTATGCAAAGAAAAGAAAAAAATAATTGGAAAAAGGGTCAACTTTATGTAGTTGGCTCTTTATTTATTGTAATAAGTTTAACCTTTTTATTATTTAGGTTTTATTCTTTTTATAGAGAACAAAGAATTGAAAAAGGAAAAATAAATTCTTTTTATCAATATCAAATTGAAAAGATAAAAGTAGTACCTAGTGATGTTAATAAGGAAAATAATGACTTAAATTACATAGCAGTATTAAAAATAGATTCAATTCATTTAGAAAAAGGATTATATGATATTCAAAATAAATTAAATCATGTAGATAATAATATTGAAATATTAGAAGAAAGTACAATGCCTAATGTTCAAAATGGAAACTTAATTTTAGCAGGGCATAATGGTAACGGAAAAAATTCTTACTTTAGAAATTTACACAAAATTAAAGAAGGAGAACTAATCAGTATTTTCTATGATGGTTATGAATATCAATATCAGGTAATGAATATTTATCAGGTGGAAAAGACTGGGAAAGTGGATATTATTAGAAATAAAGAAAAAACAACCTTAACTTTAATTACTTGTTCTGGTGATAATGAGCAATTAGTTGTTATTTGTTAATTAGTTGATAAAAAATTAATTTAATATGATATACTTATAGTGGAGTTGATAAGTATGATTAGTAATGTAGATCAATTAATCGAACAAGCAAATCTAATTGAAAACGAAACAGAAAGAGTAATTTTTGTTATGAATTATTTTCTTCAAAATGTTAAATATGATTATGGTTATTTAAAAGAATCTTATTTTAGAAAATTATATAAGTTAGAAATACATGATAAAGTAAGTGTTTTTTATGATTGTTATGAGTATGTATATGAAGTTATTAATACATATAAGGTAGAAAAAACAGGTACAGTAAAAGTAATTAGAAATAATA
>JAQXQC010000009.1 GCA_029100965.1 Bacilli bacterium
AAACCTTTTACACTTCGAGTGTTTATCAAAGGTCTGTGTATATTTTTGTTACAATTTAATTATATAACAGTTTATTTATTTTGAGTGTTTTCTCTTTTTTTATGTTTTAATAATTATTCCCACATCTAGTTTACTACATCAAAACATTTTAAATATTTGACAATCAATATTCTAAATGATATAATTTTATTAGAATACAGAGAGTGTTTCTATCAAAGGAGATGATGTTATGGAAACTGTTCAAGCAGCAGTAGCAAATTGTATAGGAGTAATGTTAGGATTAGCATTCTTAGGACTAGGAATTGGAGTAGGAATACTAGGTGGACGAGTAGCAGAAGCTGTAGGTCGAAACCCAGAAACAAAAAATGATGTTGTTCACTCTATAATGACTATTTTAATTATTACATCAGTATTTTTACTATTTTTATTTTTATTCTGTTTCTTCTTATTATTCTATAATCCTTTAGTAGCATAATATGACTACCTTAATTTTATTAGCCATTTTACTTATTTGCTTACTAGTTGTATTAATGTTTTTTATCTTAAAATCAACAGTAAAAAAAATAAATTCACAAACTAAATTATATTTTGTAGATAAATTACAAGAATACGACTACATGATTGATAAAAAAGAAGCAAAGCTAAATGAAATTAATAAAGAAATCGAAAAAAAGGAAATAAAAGGAGAACAAAGTGATACTAGTATCAATCGTAAAAATTATGAATTCGATTATCAAGTTATTGACTTATTAAACAAAACAAAATATCAAGATAAAAATATATTTGAATTAAATAAAATGATTGATGAAAAATTTAATATTAACTATATAGAATTAATCAAGCAATTTTTATCTCAAACAGAAGATGAAAGAGCTTATCAATTTTGTTTAGATTTAAAAAATAAATTTACCAGCGAAGAAATCTATAAATTAAAAGTCATGGACCCATCAGAATTATCCAATTACATGAAAACATTCTTAAATAATAAAGAATATTTATTGTATGAAACATACTTAAAAATGAATAAAAAAGGAAGTGTAGACGGATTTATTGATTATTTAACAGAACTAACAGATTTAAATAATCCTACAATATTAATTTATGTTGGAGATAAATCTACCAGTTATGATTATTTAGGAAAGAATATTAAAACTATCTATTCTAAAGATATTTATAAAGGAATTAAAATTATTTACAAAAATCATATTTATGATTACAGTCTAAATGAAAGGAATGTATAAAATGGATAATGTAATAAACGAAAATGTAGAAAAAGCAATATCAAATATAGAAGAAAATAAAAATATTTACGCAACTGGTAGAGTAGTTAGAGTAAATAAGTATAACATTGAAGTAAGTGGATTAAATGATGTTTCCTTTTATGAAGCAATTGATGTAAATAATAAAGCAAGTGGATATGTTATGGGAATATATCCTAATAAAATTATTGTATCTTTAGTAGAAATTAAAGAAGAAGTTGTACCAGGAGATATTGTCTATGCCTTAAAGAAAGAATTCAAATGTTTATTTAGCCCAGACTCTATGGGAAAAGTTATTGATATTTTTGGACATGACCTAATTGCTGGAAAAAGTTTTGAAAAAACAGTTGAAGTTCCAATAGAAAATCCAACAACGCCGATCATGGATAGAGCACCAGTAACTAGAGAATTTCTAACAGGAATAATTGGTATTGATTTAATGTATCCAATAGGTAGAGGACAAAGACAATTAATTTTTGGTGACAAAAAAACAGGAAAGACACAAATTGCTCTAGATGCTATAGTAAACCAAAAAGGCAAAAAAATGGTCTGTATCTATGTTGCTATTGGAAAGACAAAAAAAGAAGTAAAAGATATTTATTTTGAATTAACCAAAAGAGTAGCAGCAAGTTATACAATTATTATTGCTTCATTTAACGATGAACTTCCAACAAGAACATACTTAACTCCATATGTAGCAACCTCCATTGCTGAAATATTTATGATGCAAAAATATGATGTCTTAGTAGTTTTTGATGATTTAAAGAAACACGCTGATGTATATCGTGAAATTAGTTTAACTTCGAAGAAAACACCAGGTCGTGATGCTTATCCATCAGATATTTTCTATACGCATTCTAGATTACTAGAAAAAGGAGCTCAACATATTAGTGGAGGTTCAATTACCATGCTTCCTATCGTTGAGACCAAAAGTGGAGATATTACAGACTACATTTCGACCAATATTATTTCCATTTGTGATGGACAATTAGTACTATCAGCAAAAAGTTTTGCTCGTGGTGAAAAACCCGCTATCAATTATGGCTTATCTGTATCTAGATTGGGTGGTGCTGTACAAACACCTGATATGAAAAAGGTAGGAAGTAAATTAAGAAGAGAACTTCTTTCTTATTTGGAAGTCCGTTCAGTATACGAACTTGCTAATATCGATGAAATGAGTAAAGAATTACAGAAAAAGATGCGTGATGGTAAAGTTATGATTAGCAAATTAAAACAATATAAATTTAGTCCTAAATCAAAAGAAGAAATGAAAGCAGAATTTACTTTTTTATTTGAAGAAAATACTGAACCAGAAAAAAAACCTGATAATGAGTCTAAACCAGATAATGAGAAAAAAGAAGAAAGTAATTCTAATACCCCTAACCAAGAAAATCAAGAAGAGCAAAAGAATTGAGGTGGATAAGAAATGGTTGGTAAAATTATATCAATATTTGATATTTCAATTGAAGTTGTATTAAGTAGCAATGAAGTAAAAGTAGGAGATATTCTAGAATTAGAAGGAAACTCCAAATATCGATTTGAAGTGGTAGAAATTAGTAATACAAGTGCAACATGTATTAGTCTAGATTCTACTAGAGGGCTAAAAAAAGGGGCTAATGTTGTGATTGCTTCTCATGGAATTAATGTAGAATATTCTGATAAAATCTTAGGAAGAATATTCAATTCCTATGGAATTCCTATCGATAAAGAACCGATGAATTCTATTCAAACAAGAAGAGTTGATCATCCGACTACAACTCTTCAAGAATTAAATATCGAGTCCAAAATCTTATGGACAGGAATAAAAGTAATTGATTTCTTTGCTCCACTACAAAAAGGATTTAAAATGGGACTATTAGGAGGAGCAGGAGTAGGAAAAACAGTCTTAATCAAAGAGATTATTCACAATGTTTATACCTCTCTTAATTCAAATGCTATATTTACAGGTATTGGAGAACGTTCTCGTGAAGGACAAGAATTATATTCAGAAATGAAAGAGTCTAATTTATTAGATAAAATGGCCATGGTCTATGGCCAAATGGGAGATAACCCCGTTTCTCGTAGTAAAGCTGTTTATTCAGGACTAACAATGGCAGAATATTTAAGAGATGAAAAAAAACAAGATGTATTATTATTCATTGATAATATCTATCGATTTATTCAAGCCAAAGCAGAAATTGCAACAGAATTAAAGCAAATCTTAATTGGAAATGGATATCCTTCAGATATGGCTAGTGAAATGAGTAAAATAGAAGAAAGAATTAATTCTAACCAAAATGGTTCAATTACCTCAGTTCAAGCAATTTATATTCCTGCTGATGACCTAACCGATGAATCAGTTCAAACCATTATGTCTTATATGGATGGACAAATAGTACTAGACAGAAAAGTAGCCGAATTAGGAATCTATCCCGCTATTGATGTATTCAATTCAACGAGTAAATTAGTAGATATCGAAAAAATAGGAGAAAGACATTTCCATTTAGTAGAACAAGTATTAAAAACATTAACTAGATATAATGAGTTAGAAGAAATCATTACCGTACTAGGTATTGAAGAATTAAGTGAAGAAGATAAATTAATTTTCTATCGTGCCAGAAAATTAAGAAACTATTTTTCTCAACCAATGTTTGTAGCAGAAGCATATACAGGAATTCCAGGACAATTCGTAAAAATAGAAGATGTATTAAATGATGTAGAAGGAATATTAAGCGGTAAGCTTGATGAAATTGATGAAAGTAAATTCTTATTTGTAGGGAAGATATCATGACAGAAAATGGAATAAAGGTACGTATTTTTGATATGGAGCATGGCTTAAAAGAATATGAAGAAGTAAAAATTATTCGTATTATCAGTAAAGATTATAATCTATTAATCATGAAAGATTATTTATCAGTAATAGGAGAAATTGTAGGTAGCGTAGATATAAAAGGAGATAACGTAGATTTATCTTTTAAACAAATTAAAGCATTTTATATGAATAGTAAAAATGTCTTTAATTTGATGATTGAGGAGTAATCATGAAAACAGAAGAAATAATGCAAAGTTTAATTAGCTTTTTTAGCGTTGCCATTGTATTCTTAACCGTAATCGCCATAATCTTCTTTATCTTTTGCAAGAAATTTAAATTCAATAACAAAAATATCGAATTATATGGACTTTTACTCAATTTAAATACAACATCATTAATTTCTATTTCAGCAATTACAATTAATTATCTATTCTTAGTATGGTGTACCATAAGTTTCAAAGGTATGCAAGTTGTCTATGTTGCCATAACTTTAATTTTAGTATTAATCAGTGAAGCTGTAATTGATAATTTTAAAGGACTACCATTATCCATTCTATTAACTATTGTAAACTGTATCGCTATTCAAGTCATCTATATGCTCTATACTTATCTAACTCAGGATAATTTTTCCTATATATTACTACTTGTTTTATTCTTATTAATATTATTTGTATTCTTATATTATACGTATAATCTATTTAGAGAAATTAATAACATCGTTGTAAAAAACAAATATCTAAAAGGAAAAAAGCAATATAAAGTATAAAATAAAAAGGAGGAAAAAAGATGGGAAGTATTAAAAATGTCGTAAAAGTTATGAATTTCCACTCCTTACTTCGAGTAGATAAAGCAAGAAAAAAAGCAGAAAACTATTTAAAAGTTGGCAATGAAATAACAAGTATTCTAAGTGAAATTCTATATAACAAAAATATTGTCTTAGATAAAGAAACACTAACACCAAACCCAGAAAGGCCAATTTTAGATATCTATATTGCTAATGATTACGGTTATTGTGGAGACTTTAATTCCAGTATCAGAAGAGCTATTTTAAAAAATCCTCAAAATGATAAAATCATTATTGGAAAAAAAATTGTCTATAAAGATGCTAAAACGGTTTTAAAAATCGAAAAAGATGACTTCAACAATCGCTTTATTGAAATCCAACATTACATTGAAAAATCCCTTTTAGAAATGTCCTATCGAGAAATTAACATCTACTATAATCATTATTATTCTTCAACAACATTTGCCTTCAAAAAAGTACAAGCCTTTCCTATAAAATTTGAAGGAGAATACTACGAAGGAAATGACTTTGTTGCCGAAACAGATTTAAAAAAAATGCTAAAAAGTTTAGTCTCTTTTTATATTTGTTATCAATTAAAAATGTGTGAATGTATCAGTGAAGCAGCGGAAAACCTAAATCGTAATCAAATTACACGGTCAGCACTAGATAAGATAGAAGAAAAAGAAGAAGAAGAACATGCAAAAATTATTCGTAAAAAGAACGAGAAAGCAGCATTTAAAAATGTTGAAAATTATAAAAAAGTAGCACAAATAGGTGAAGATAATGGAGAATAAAAATTTTGAAGAAAAAGATTATATAGACGTTTTAAAAAACGTACAGCAAGAATTACCAAATATTGTTATCCCCTCAATGGGACTTATTCAAAATCAAAATCCAATTCATATTGATGGAAAAGTGATTTTTAATGATAAAGAAGGTAAGGAGAGTAATCATGTTGAATAGAAAAGGTCAGACATTAGTAGAATATGTTCTAATTATTTCATTAGTAACCGTTGTTGCCATAGCAGCAGTAAGAATATTTGGAGGATATCTAAAAGATTCCATCACCAAAATGAGTTGTTCAATGGTAGGAAAAGAATATGTTGAATCTAACACAATAGGAAAAGCCTATTGTAAAGGAGATGAAGATAAGCTATTTGAATAGCTTTTTTTTATAAATATACAACAATGTATAATAAAAAGAATTGCTATTTTTACAAAAAATTCGTATAATATTAACGGTGATGAAAATGAAAGAAAAAGAAACAAATCAAGAAATCATTGTAAAAAAAATAAAAGAAGTCATTGATAAATTACGCCCATACTTGCAAAATGACGGAGGCGATATCCAATTTAAAAGATTTGAAAATGGTGTAGTTTACGTTAAACTTGTTGGTGCTTGTTCTAACTGCCCAATGGCAACCATGACATTACAAGATGGAATAGAAAATGCTTTAATTAATGAAGTACCAGAAGTAATCAAGGTAGTTGGAGAAGAATAATTGAATTATCTTTTCAAATAAAAATATAGTCTTTACATGAGACTATATTTTTTCAACATTATTTAAAATGACAATTATCATTAAAAGTATCAATAATAGAAAAACATTGATGTAAAAGATTTTTTATCTTAGACAAAACCATTCCTTTAAAGTATTTTTTCTTCTGATACTCAAGTTCCAAATTCATAATATCCACCAAATATTGATTTAAATTAGCATAAGAATTAGGAATTCCCGTAATATGATCAAACCATGATTCAATATCATCAATATCCCCAGATAACCTTAAATTATTTAAAGTAGAAGTAAAAGTTCTATTCTTTAAAACATGTTGAAATAAAACCGTTTCCAAATAATAAGATTTAGAACGATAATAAGAACCCGTTTCCTGATTAATAGCTCGAATAGAAGTAGCAATCTCCTCATTAGTTGTATCCTGATGATTTTTAATAATATTAATCACTTCTTCAGTTTGAATCGTATTCAATATCTCCTCTAATAAATAAGTATTTTTTTTAGATAACCCCTCTAAAGAAGGATAAGTATATACAGCCTCCGTAAGACCAGTTCGCAAATATAACCTATCATTTTCAATTCGAATTTCCTTACGATAAGAATGAATCGCATGATTAAACTCATGAACT
>JAQXQC010000010.1 GCA_029100965.1 Bacilli bacterium
TGGGTTAATATTTTGTACTGGTTGCTCCATTGGATTTATTTCTGGTACTGGATTAATATTTTGTACTGGTTGCTCCATTGGATTTACTTGTGGCACTGGGTTAATATTTTGTACTGGTTGTTCCATTGGAGTTACTTGTGGTAATGGATTGATGTTCTGTACTGATTGCTCCATTGAATTAAGAGAACTGTTATCCATTCCATTATTTTGTGGTAATGGAGATATACTATTTAAACTACTTTCTCCCATATTATTATTTGCCATATTATTTGAATTTAACATGGTATTTAAAGTTACATTACTATCTTTAGCAGGTTCAGTATTTTGGATAGTTTCTGAAGACTGAACAGGGGCAACATTCTTTTTACTCTCCTTACTTTTTTCTTTTCCTTTATTTTTTGAATCTACTAAAACCCCAATTACAATTAAAATTAAAAGTATCAACACGCCTAAAATCCAAATGTAATATTGTAATAAAAAATCTATAAAACTCATTATGATCCTCCTCTTTATTCTATTTATCTTCTATTAAGAGATTACCATAAAAGAGAAAAAAAGTAAAGTTATTTACTAAATTTACTCATAGGATTTTCTTCTACTAATTGAATAGTTTGAATTGATTTTTCTAAAGATTTTTCATATTGACCTTTGTAAAATAACGCTGTTGCTTGTTCTAATCCTTGATCAACTTCTGGATAAATACTTCTGTATCTATTCCCATAAAGAATCATTTTTTCACTTAAGCTAGAAATTTTAATCATATCGTTTGTTTTGTTATAGATTTTAAAAACTAAGTCTCTTGCTGTATCTACCCTTATGTTTAAAATTTTAATCACAATTGGTTTTTTATCTAATTCTTTTACAATTTCTCTGATTGCATCTTGTGCTTCTTTTAATTCAACATAATAACTACTTGGAATGACTGGCAACTTATAATCTTTTAACTTCATTTTCGCTTTATGTAACAATTCTTGAATGGTATTTAATTGCTCCTTAGCTCTATACTCATCATCTTGCATGCTTGTGATTGATTTTAATTGATAGTCTAAATCATCTTGTAATCTAGATAGTTTTACTCCAAGTCCATCTAATTCATCCATTAATTTAGAGTAAGCAAAGGTTTTGCTTTTACCATGTTCCAACAGTAATTTAAAATCTTCATTAATGACTTCTAGATTACGATTTAAAATACTAAATCGGTTCATTTCCTCTTCAGTTAGGTCATAAGTTACTTTAATATCGTCTATTTGAATATAAATATCATAAACTACTTTATTTACTTTTTCTAATTTGTAACGGAACTTTTTGCATCCTTCTTTAAAATTATCTTTGCATTCTCTTTCTTTATCGAAATCTCTAAATAAAGAGTTAAAATATTCTAGAATTGTTTTTAGTTCAATATCGGCATCTTTAGCTTCTAATTGTTTTAAATTTTCCATGATTCCTTTGGTTTTTTTCTCAATTTCCGATAAATTATATTCCACATTTAAATAATCTAGTGGATAGCCATCTCTTTGCATTCTAGAGTAAGCTACTTTTGCTTCTTCTATTTTTCCTGGGATTAAGATATTAGCCATTAATAAGATAGAAGGGAAATTATCCAAAATACTTTTTAGTTTTTGTAAATCTTCTTCAATTAGAATTACAATTTCTTCTACTTTAACATAATCATTATTTTCCATTGCATTTTCAAAATCAATAAATTTTTCATCTATTTTGGTAAATTCTTTTGCAATGATATCTTTTAACTCTCCATAATCTTTTTCACAGCGATTAAATTTAGCTTGAAGCTCTCTATAGGTTACTTTTAGTTTTGTAATTAATGCTCTATTTCTTTCTTCAGAATTGGTGATGATTTGAATTTCATCAATTAGTTTTTGGCTTTTTCTTCTTAAAGAACCAATTTCTAATTCAATTCCTGCCATTTTTTTAATTGCATTTTTATAGTCTTTTTTATCAATTAAAAAGTCTACATCACTAATTTGATCAGTAATCTTAGGGAGCATATCTTCTTTAATATAATTAAATGTTTTGTCCCAATCTTCTAATTTATGTTTTAAATCATCTGTTTTTACTAGTCCTCGAACTTTTGTAATTTCCGACAAAATTTTTACGTTAATGAGTTGATTTTTTTCGACATCTAATTCATTAATATATTCCTTGTATTTTTTGCTAGTTTTTCTTCTTGTTAGGGCAAAAGTTAAAAATACAAGGCCAACTGCGATAAGAAATGTTGTTATAACAATTCCAAATACATTGTCCATATTATCACCACCATCTAGGTACTCAATAATATTGTAACATATTTTGAATACTTTTTAATCATAAATCCATCATTTTACAAAATAATTATTTTACACCAGTAAAATGCTAAAGAAGTATTTTTCTACAAAAAAAGAGAATAGACAATGCTATTCTACTTCTTACTATCATGTTTTTTTCTTAATTCTGTATTTAAAATTTCTTTACGAAGACGGATATTTTCTGGTGTTACTTCTACTAATTCATCCATATTGATGTATTCTAGTGCATATTCTAAAGTAATTGGACGAGGACGCTTTAGAACAACAGTGTGATCTGATCCAGCAGCACGAGTATTGGTTAATTGTTTTCCTTTTACAACATTTACGGCTAAATCATTTTCTCGGTTACATTCTCCAACAATCATTCCTTCATATACATCGCATCCTGGTTCAATAAACATAATTCCTCTGTCTTCTAAGTTTCCAATGCTATAGGCCGTTGATTTTCCATTTTCCATTGAAACTAAAACGCCTAGTTTTCTTTCTCCAATGTTTACATTTTCGATTGGAGCGTATTCTTTGAAAGTGTGATTAATAATACCGTATCCCTTAGTCATCGTCATAAAGTCTGTCATAAAGCCAATTAATCCACGAGAAGGAATGGTATAATTTAATCTAACTAATTCATTTTCATTAGTCATATTTTCCATTTTTGCTCCTCTGTTTCCTAGTGCTTCAATGACATTTCCAACACTTGCTTCTGGTACTTCTACTTGTAAATCTTCATATGGTTCACATTTGATGCCATCAATTTCTTTAATAATAACTTCTGGTTTTGATACTTGAAGTTCAAATCCTTCACGGCGCATATTTTCAATTAAAATAGATAAATGTAATTCTCCACGACCAGATACTGTCCAAGATTCATTTCCTGATTGCTCTACTTTTAAACTTACATCTTTTTGCGTTTCTCTAAATAAGCGATCAGCTATTTTGCTTGCGGTTATAAATTTTCCTTCTTTTCCTGCAAATGGGCTGTTGTTGGTCATGAATGTCATTTTTAGGGTAGGTTCATCTATTCTTAAAATTGGTAATGCTTCTTCTTTCCCAATATTACATACAGTTTCTCCTACAGAGATATCTGGCATTCCAGCGATAGCGACAATATCTCCAGCACTGGCTTTATCGATTTCAATTCTTTTTAATCCATCGAATCCAAATAATTTTTGGATTCTAAATTGCTTGATACTTCCATCTAATCTTACACAGGATACCATTTCATTGACTTTGATATTTCCGCTAGAAACTTTTCCTATTCCAATTCTTCCAACGAAATCATTATAGTCTAGTAAAGCTGGTTGGAATTGTAAATTTCCTTCTGGATTTACTTTTGGTTCTGGAATTTCATCAATAATTAAATTGAATATATCATCATAACTTTCTTGTTGTGTAGATACATCTGGATCTAGACTTGCTGTTCCATTTAAAGCAGATACATATGCTGTTTTAAATTCTAGTTGATCATCATCTGCTCCTAATTCAATAAATAAATCTAATACTTCATCTACTACTTTTTCTACTCTGGCTGTTGGTTTATCTACTTTATTGATGATTACGATTGGTTTTACTCCTGCTTCTAGGGCTTTTTTTAAGACGAATCTAGTTTGTGGCATAGTTCCTTCATAGGCATCTACTACTAGTAAAACACCGTCTACCATGTTCATAATTCTTTCTACTTCTCCTCCAAAGTCAGCATGTCCTGGAGTATCTAGGATATTGATTTTATAGCCATTATAATGAATTGCTGTTGTTTTAGCTAAAATGGTAATCCCTCTTTCTTTTTCAATATCATTTGAATCCATTACTCTGGTTTCTACTTCTTCATTTTCTCGGAATGTTCCTGATTTTCTTAATAATTGATCAACTAAAGTTGTTTTTCCATGGTCAACATGGGCTATGATTGCAATATTTCTAATCTTCATTTTTACACCTCTTTTTTTCTAACTTTGTCTATTATATCATAAATTTTATAGATTTAAAGACTTTTTTAGTAAAAAAATTACTTGGTGGTTATTTCTTTTGGAATGAAAAGTACTGAATCAGTATTTTCCTTTTATTCTTCTTTTTCTAGGTAAGAGTTTTCTCCTAATTTATTGATTCTTTTTAAAGAAACTAAGAAACTTTGATATTCAGCACTAATTGTTCCTAAAACTTCAAAGTTAGTAATAATTTTATCGTAATAGGTATAGACTAGGATAATTGTTCCAACTTCCATTTTTCCTATACTAATTAAATATACACTATAAATGATAATTCCATATTTGGTTAATTCAATAATTCCTAAAATTAAATAAATTAATGCTTGTGCTAATAAATTAAATCTTTTATTGGATCTTAAATATTCAATATTACTTTGATGAAATTTTTTGAAAGTTGCTTCATCTATTGTTTTATCTTTTAATTTATCATAAATTTGATGAGCAATTACGGTTTTTTTATCTAGTGATGTTTTTCTTTTGATATTTTCATTTTTTATTTGACTACTAGAAATTATCATTAGGATAATCATTAGACTAGAGATTAAAAGGGTAATTAAAAAGATATAAATATTTTGGGTAAGAAAATAAAAGTAAATAAAAATAAGTTCTAAAACTTGGATAACTCTTGCAACTCCATTTCCTAAAAAATTACAAAGAATATCAATGTCACTATTCATGACGTTAGTATATTCACCAAGGGTAATTTTTCCTATATTTCCATGATTATTTTTGGTAATTAAAGAGGTATAACCTAAATATAATTTATCATAAAACCTAAACCAACTTACTTGATTTAGGTATTGCCAAATATAATAAAAACTGCTAATAATAATGATAACAATAATTAAGGAATAAGTTTTTTGATAATTTGCTTCACTTAAATAATTGATGGTATTACTCCAAAATATAGGAATGATTAATAATAATCCTCTGATAAAAACTGAAGTAATAGTTTTATAGAATAATTCTTTTTTTGCTTCTTTAATAACAATATTAGTATAATTATCTTTGTTTTTCATCTTATTCACCTATTGTTAGTATAGATGATTTTTTCTTATTTTATGTAAGGATTAGTTATATTCATTTGTTTTTGGACACGAAGAATTAGTGGTTGATTTTGATTCTATTTTATAATTTACTTTTCCTGTTGTTATGTTTGTTTCTTTTTTGATTTCTATTTGACAACTTCCTATATTTTTGCCATCTACTGGGTTGGTTAAAATTAATTTTTTTTCTCCTTCTTTTTCACTAGTGGTTCCTTTTAAATAACCATTACTGACTAAGGTTTGGAGATTTACTGTAATGCTAGAATTTGTTATTTTTACGAGAGTTGCTGTTTTTGTTCCAGAATCGTCATAGTTATATACTTTTCCATTCATGTAATTTACTTCTTCAAACAAAGTTTGACTTGCTGTTTTAATATTGGATATCATAATGTTATAGCTACTTTTTTTGCTATTATTGATGGAATTTAATACTCCTGGTACAGCAATCAATCCTAATATTGCAATGATAGCAATTACGGCTAATACTTCTATTAAAGTAAAACCTTTGTTATTTAATTTTTTCATCTTACCACCTACTTTAAGTAAAGTATATAATAAAAAGATATTCTTTTCAATGGAAAGAGTATCTTTTTAACTTTTTTTACTATCAATTAAGATAATGTCATCTCCTATTTTTACTAGTTGCTGCCAATCTAGATAAACTTCATCTTTATTTGTACTTAAAAATCTTCTACTTCCTCTTGTTTCTTCTAGAACAATTTTGGAAATATTTCCTGATGAAGAAATAATTACATCAATAATTGAGCCTATTCTTTTTCCACTTGCAACATCTACTACTTCTTTGGCTTGTAAGTCAGATAAGTTCATTATACCACCCTACTTCATTTTATTCCTTAATGTTCTTTTTCAGTACTTTAATCGCATTTTTTTCAATTCTAGAGATTTGAGCTTGGCTTATTCCTAATTCACTTGCTATTTCCATTTGTGTTTTTCCTATCATAAACCTTTCTTCTATAATCTGTTTATCTCTTGGTTTTAAATTACTCATTGCTTTGTCGACGGCTAATTTATAATCTAGGTCATATTCTTCTTTTTTGTTACTAATTTGGTCAAAAAGGTAGATAGTATCTCCTCCATCGTTATAAATTGGTTCGTACATACTCATTGGTTCTCTTAATGATTCTAAGGCATTAGAAATTTCAAATTCTGTTACGCCTAATATTGTTGCAATCTCTTTATCTGTTGGTTCTATTCCATTTGTTGTTACTAATTCTTCTTTTAGTTTTAATGTTTTATAAGCTAAATCTTTAATACTTCGACTTACTCTTAAAGAAGAATTATCTCTTAAATATCTTTTAATTTCTCCTAATATCATGGGAACTGCATAGGTAGATAGTTTTACATCATAATTGATATCAAAATTATCAATTGCTTTTACTAATCCTAAACACCCTACTTGAAATAGATCATCTAAATTATCCGTCTTACCATTAAATTTTCTTAAAATTGATAAAACTAATTTTAGATTTCCACTGATTAAATCTTCTCTGGCAAAGGGGTCCCCTTCTTTTAATTTTTGAAATAATTCTTTGTTCTCTTCATTAGTTAAAACCTTCATATTCGCAGTATTCACGCCACAGATATCTACTTTATGACGTGCCATAAAAAAATCTCCTTTCTACTCTTCATCTTGAGGTAGTTAGGAGATTTTTATACACTCAGTCTTTTATTTTATATTCTTTTTTAAATGTTTTATATGACATTTCCTCTTTTAATTCTGGATGAATTGTTTTTAAAAGAGGAAGTGGATTTTGGTTTGGTTTTGAGAGATAGATAGAATAAAATATTTTGATGAGTTCTTTATCCATTCCAATATCTTTTAAATGATATAAATATTTATAATAGGTATCTATATCTTTTTTATACATTGGTTCTTCTGCGATGGTATTTAATAAAATAATATTATAACAATATAAATCTGTATCATCATTTGGAACCATTATTCCTGATGGGCTTAGTTTATATTTATCAGGAATAGACTCTAAATATTTATTTTTTAAAAGATAGTATGCTGTATGAGAAGGTTCATCTTGTCCTACATAGACACTATCTAAATCAATAGCTCGAACAATATCACTTTTATCGATAATAAAATTAAATTCATTGAAGTCTCCAAAATTCATTTTAAAGCTTTCTTCTTTTACTTCTTGAACTTGATGAAGAATTTTTCCTACTTGTTTTAAATAGTCTAATTTTTTTCTGAGATTATTTTCTTCTTTGGAGATAAAAATTCCTAAATTGGTATGATTTTCTATTAATGGCAGAGCAAATCCTGCTATTTTATTATCTACTACTATAATTGTATCTGGGATGATTAATTCTTTGATTTGTTTATAATATTCTGAACTATTTAATAGATTTAGTGCATACATTTTTCTGCCCATAATTTTTTCATCATCTTGTGCATCTAAATACTTAAATAGCATTCTTTCTTCTTTTTCTGTTTTAGCTTGATTTTTTTTTAAAACTAACATTAAGGCTTCTGTATTTAATGTTCCTCTTTCTAATACTAATTCTTTTAATTTTCTTAATTGGTGCATTCTTAAATTAACGATTTTCATTTTTCCCCCTATTTGTTATTTTTAAACAAAAAAACATGTAACAAGTATTACACATTTTTAATATCATTTACTAATTGTTCTATATTATCAAATGAATATTCCTTGCTGGTTGCTGATTTCATATTTTTTAACATAAAATGATTGGTTTTGATTTCATTCTCACCAATGACAATTACATAAGGAATACTTTGTTTATCTGCCCATTCAAAACATTTTTTGATTTTTCTTTTAGTCATTTCTATTATAACGTGAATGTTTTTCTTTCTTAACTCGTTGGCTATTTTTAATGTATATGCTTCTGTTTCCATAGGAATTAAATAAATTTGAATATCTGTTTTGTTAGAAATTTCTTCATTATTCTTTAATAATTCATAAATTGAAGATAGACCAAAGCTGATTCCTACTGCTGGATAGGTATTTCCATCCCCTATATAATTAGTAATCATATTGTCATACCTTCCGCCACCACCAATACTGCTACTTAGTTTTCTTGTTTTTTCATATACTTCAAAAACGTTTCCTGTATAATAATCTTGTCCACGGGCTAGTGTTGGTGTAAACTTACAATACTTATCTATATTTAGACTATTGATATAGCAATTTAGAGAGTTAAGTTCCTCTAATCCTGTTTTTAATTCTCTAATATTTGTATCTTGATATTTTTCATTTAATTCTAATAATGATAACTTAAATAATTGAAGTAATTTTTCTGTTTGTTCATCATTTAATCCTATTTTTTGTAAGGTTTCTTTAAATTCTTCTTTACTTAATTTATCCATTTTATCAATAATGGTAATTACAGAACTAATTTTGTCATCTTCAACTGAACAATCCAATATTAATCCTCTCATTAAATTTCTGCTATTATACTCTATTTCAATTTCAATTCCTAGTTTTTGGAAAGCATTAACATATAAGTTTAAGCACTCTGCTTCTATCATTTGCCCAGATAATCCTACAACATCTACATCACATTGGGTAAACTCTCTATCTCTTCCTAATTTTACTGGACCATCACGAAATACCTTAGCAATTTCATATCTTTTAAAAGGTAGTCTGATTTGATTTTTATTTAAAGCAATAAATTTGGCGAAGGGAACAGTTAAATCATAGCGAAGTCCTAATTCTCTTTTTCCTTGATCAGTTAATTTATAGATTTCTTTTACTAAGTCATTATTTTCATCATATTTATCAATTAACATATCATAATAGCATAAAATAGGAGTTTCAATTGGTTGATATCCAAATTCTTTAAATGTTTCTTTTAATTTATCATTGATATAGTTTCTTATTTTTTGTTCTTGTGGAAGATAGTCATTACAACCTTTTACGTTTTGTATTTTCATAAATTCTCCTTTACTTTGATTTTATTTTTATTAAAGTTGGTTCTTTATTAATTTTGTCATTTACATCTAATTCCAAAATTGAATCGCAAATTTTATAGTAATAAAATTCTCTAATTTGGGAATAATTTTCCTCTTCTAAGGCATAAGACATTGCTTTTAAATAATTATCTCTTTCGGATAATTTTACATAAATTGGGGGAATATTTGCTAATTTAAATAGTAAATTGGTTAACGCTCTCATTGTTCTCCCATTTCCATCTCGAAATGGATGAATTTCTATCAGTCTGCATTTTAATTCTAGGCATTTATTAATATATTCTAAAATTTTATCTTCATTTTCCTCTATTCCTGATCCTAAAGCAAGTCCCATTTGTAATATTTCTTGAAATTTTGGATATAATTTTGCAATTTCTGTATCAATTTGATTGTAAGGTACTAAATTTGCTGTTGAATTTTTCAAATAAGCATTTGCATTTCTTATTTTTCCCCCTGCTTCTGGATATGGTGTTAAGGAAAATAATTTTAAATTGATTATCATAATGATATAGATATTTGGACATTTTTTCCATTCATCACTTCTGATGTAATCATAAACAATTCCTAACCCTTCAATTTCTTCTTTAGTATGTACATTTTCTACTTTTGATTCTTGGATAATATATTTCTTTTTGAAATTTAGAACAATATTTTCAAAGTCTGAATTTTCAGATCCTTTGCTGTAATATAATTTAATTAGATTTTGTGGGACAAAATCATATTCAGTATTTTTTTTAAATTGGTTTTTATCTTTTTTATACTGTAAAAAAGCAACTTTTATTAATGTTTTTACATTAATATCATTTATTCCATTTTTTCTATAAATATCTAATATTTCTCTACTATTCATCTGAACCTCCCCTTTATCGGTAAGATATTTTATCATTTATCTTTAGGGTTGTCAAATCAAGATGAATTTTTATTGTTGATTCACATACCATACTTTTGAGATATCTACATTTTGACTTAGTGGTGATGGATTTGGCTGATCAACATTTACAACAACTGGCATTCTAAAGGCTGAACCATAGGCAATACAAGTACCAGAATGATAAGTTTTTAGTTTATTCATTAAATTGCTACTGATATTGGGTAAGATTGAGGTAACGAAAGCAATGTCATTTGGATGAAACATTTTAAAGACTAAGAAATTGCTACACTGGCTGATTGCTGTTTCACTTAGTTCAGATGGTCGTTGACTTATCATTCCTAATAAAATTCCATATTTTCTTCCTTCTTTAGCAATTCTTTCAAAAATATTATAGCCAAATAATTTAATATCAATATCATCTTGAACATAACGATGTGCCTCTTCTAGTAGAATGTGGAACGCTATTGATCCTCTATCTTTTAATTTGGCAACATAATCAAACAATAATTTAGAATATATCTTTACTAAATTTTTGGCAAATCTATCATCAACATAATTAATGTTAAAGTTTATAATTTGGGCTTTTCTTCCATTAGAGGTCATTAAAAGATCTTTTATATATCCTTCTACTGTAACAAAATTTGGATAGTCAAAGAATTTAGCATAATCACTATTTATTAGTGTATTTAATCTAATTTTTAGGGCATTTGCATAGTCAAAAACTTTTTCACTGGTTAGAACACCTTCACTGATAAGAGCAAATTCTAGAGCTAGAGAAAATTCTTTTAGTCCATACATAAAAGTACCATCTGGTAAAGATAATTGAAAATTGTTTTTGGTAAATTCTTCTAGGTATTGAATGACAACTTCAATATCAGCAAATTTACCTGATGGTTCAACAAATAGACATTGACGAATCGTTCTGCTCCATCCTCCTTTTGTTAAAGCAATTTCTAAATTAATATCTTTAGTTTTAAATTGAGTTAATACTGATGTTAGTTTATTTCTAATTTCACTAGGGTTTTTTCCTGAAAAAATGATATCTAAAATACTTCTTGCTAAAATATCATTTTTTTGATCAATTACTTCTTCTTCTGCTTTGGTAAAGTAACCTACTAATTTTAAAGCTTTTTCGATAATTGGAATTTGATTTTCGTTATTGGCATTTAATAATAGAGCAATATCATCTACGCTTAGTAACCAAAAAGGTAGACATAAATGAGGAAATTCTGTACTATTTAGGTCAGTTGTAATTACTTTATAATTTAAATTTTGATTATTTTTTCCAATATTAAAAAATGCTGGTTGGTACTCTCCATAAGCATCAAATAAAAACATATTTGTTCGAAAAGGGATACTATTTTTAGCTTCATAAAAAATGGATTGCAAGATTTTGGAGGTAGAATAACTTTTTCCTGATCCACTATTTCCTAAAATAGCAAAATGATTAGAAAAGAAAGCATTAACATCTAAAGAAATTCGATAATTGTTATATACTACTGAATTTCCCATACTAATCGAATTGGTATTTGGATCATTTTGATAGATAATATCTAATTCTTCTACTGTAATAATTCTAGATGGAGTTTTAAAAGCAGGTTTTATACTACTTCCATAAACAAACTTATTATTAGAAATTTCTCCGATAAGGTTAATATCTAAATAAGTACTATCCCCTTCCATAATTTCTCCTACTATCTTGACATTTGGTTCTTCAAAGATGACATTTTTTCCCATTAAATTATCTAATTCATAGATATTTACTTCTAGTTTTATTCGAACGGTGTCCCCTAAAATACTTATTATTTTTCCTAACATTTTTCTCTAGTCTCCTTTATTCTTTATATTTCGATTATAGCAATATCTTGGCAAAAAATCAATAAAAGTATTTTAAGTTATTAGAAAACAAAAAAGTAATTTTAAATATAAGAATCTAAAATTACTTTCATCATTATTCATCTAAGAAACTATCTAACTTCGAGATAATTTCTTCTTTATCCATATTTTTTCCAATAAAAACTATTTTGTTCATTCTATCTTGATATTGATCATCCCATATTTCAGCAATATCTGGATTTTGAAGCAAAATCATTTGTTGTTCTTGTTCTGGCATTGCACCAACAAATGGTCCAGTTGATACTAAATTCTTGATATTTCCTGCACTTTCTACCATATAAGCAATATCTATTTCATCGGAAAAGTAAACAAGTCCTTTGCAACGAATAATAGAGGAATCCCATTTTTTATCTAAAAATTCATAAAACTTTTTTCGATTAAATGGTTCACGTCGACAATAAACGAATGTAGAAATTCCATATTCTAATACTTCTTCACTCTCTTCTGGTTCTTCTGGATTATTCATTGCTTCAATCCAACCTGCTGTCATTGTTGAGGCTTCTAAATCAAACAAATTGGTATTAAATATTTTTGAAATTTCTACTTTTGAATAGTTGGTTTCAATAATTTTTGCTTGAGGTTGAATGCTGCGAATTACTGCTTTGATTTCTGCTAATTCTTCCTTGGATACCTCATCTTTTTTATTTAGAACTATGATATTGCAAAACTCTAGTTGTTCAATAATTAGTTTTTCAATATCTTCATCATCTATATTTTCTTTTTGTAAACTACTTCCACATTGGAATTCTTCTTTTAGACGAATTGCATCTACTACAGTGATTACAGCATCTAAATAGCAAATTTCTTTACCATTCATCATTTCTGGCATCATGGTGATGGTTTGTACAATTGGAATTGGTTCGCAAATGCCACTAGATTCTATAACAATAGCATCAAATTTATCTTGATTGATAATTTCTGTAATTTGCTCTACTAAATCCATCTTTAAATTACAGCAAATACAACCATTGGTTAAAGCAACTAGGGAAGAATCTTTTTTATTGACAATTCCTCCTTTTTCAATTAATGTCTCATCTATATTTACTTCTCCAATATCATTTACAATTACTGCTACTTTTTTCTGATTTTCATTTTGTAAAATGTGATTGATTAAGGTTGTTTTTCCACTTCCTAAATATCCTGTGATTAAGGTTATTGGTATTTGTTTGTTCATTTTTATTCCTCTTTCCTATTATTTTTATTTCAGAAAAAAAAGCAAATCATAGAAGATATAATCTGCTTAATTTTCTTGTTGAATTTTGTAAAGAAAAGTTCCTCCTAGTAAGATACATACTGCTGATATTAAGTAAGGAATAATGCTAGTAAAAGAAGAAGTATTTTCTACTGTTGTTTCATTTGAAGTAATATTTGGATTGTTATTTACGCCATTTTTAATTTGTTCTTCTGTTAAAGCAATGTTATACATGCTAACTTTTTGATCTTTTCCTTTTATTTTAAATGTTATTGTATCCGTATTTAAAAAATACTTACTATTTGTTGTTTCTTGATTTAAAGTATATGTTCCATTACTTAAATTATTAATTAAATGTACACCATCTGATGTTGTCCATTCATCTACTACATTTCCTTTACTATCTTTTACGACTAATTTAGAATCTGAAATATAAGCTTTTGTATCTTTATCTGTTAAACTTACTGTTGCATTATATGTACTTTTTGTACTTGCTTTTGTGGTAGTTTCTTTCCATTCTGTGTCACTAGAAAATAAATTTTTCATTACAACTACAATTCCTACTGCTACTAAGGCTAAGCCTACATATTTAAAAATATCTCTTGCCATAGCAAATCCCCCTCCTTTAAGTATCGTGATTATGGTAACATTTTTCTCTATCTTTGTCAATTCAAAATTAAAAAAAGATGCTCCCTATTTAGAGCAACTTGATTTGGTTACTTTGCTTCAATATATGGTCTAGCCATTGAATAGTATTTAAAGCCAGATACTACGGATAAGATAGCTGAAATAATTAACAGGCAATCACTTACGCGAACGCCAATTAATTCAAATGGTAGGTTATAAAATAATGTTAATACTAATCCAACCATTAGTGTTGCTGTTTTTAATTTGGCAACTCCTATTGCCGCTACGGCATGTCCTTTATTTCCAACGACCATTTTGATGGAGTCTACGATAATATCTCTTACAATAAAGATTACTGCAATTACAGGACTAATCATGTGATTAGCGGCTAAAATTACTAATAAAGAATTGGTAAGCATTTTATCACTAATTGCATCTACCATTTTTCCAAAATCCGTAACCATATTATACTTTCTTGCTACATATCCATCTAGAAAATCAGTTAAGGAAGCAATAATAAATAATACTCCTGCTACAATATATTTTGTATCAATTAAAATCTTTCCACTTACTAAAATAGTTGGTAAATGAAATCCTAATCCTTCAAACGGAAATAATAATATAATCATAATTACAATGGATAAAACTACTCTAGACATTGTAATCTTATTTGCTAAATTCATAACTTATTCTCCTATTCTAAAACTAACTTCATCTTTGACAAAATCACTTTTGTTTTGATTTCTAATTAAAATATAACCAAATAGAATAATTAAAATCAAAACCAAACTTACTCCTACGATAATTAAAAAGCGTTTTTTATCTTTTGTTGTTTTTGTATAGGGTGATAAAATTTTTAAATCTTTCTCTCGTTCTTCTTTTTCTCTTTTTGCTTCTTCTATTTCTTCTAGAGAAATTTTAGAAGTTTGTTCAAATAAGTATTCATTAAAATCATCTAAAACTTCTTCTCCATCTAGTCCTAAATATTTCGCATAGTCTCTAATGAAGTATTTTAAGGAAAAAACATCTTTAAATTCATCTTTTTTCCCATTTTCAATATTTTCTAGTTGACTTACTCGCATATTCAGGTCGGAAGCAGCTTCTTCTAAAGAAACACCGTTTTCTTCCCTTTTTAACTTTAATCTCAAACCTATTTCTTTCATATAATCTCCTATTACCAAATTATGGTTAATTGCATTATTTTAAAATAATAATAATCTTATAAGCCACGTTCTGTACCTACTTGTAGGCGGTAAACATTTATCTATAAATTTCTTTATCCGATTATTGATTCCTTTTTTCTCTTTAATCAGTTCCTCTACCAAAATTTGAGTTTCTTGCTTGCGGGGTTTACCTCGTTTCACTTTTATATTTCTATAAAATTCGTCACTGTGGCACTTTATGCTTTATTTTCATAGTTACCCTTAGAAAATAAAATCGCCGTAAGTCATCGACTTCCTTAGGTTATTTTTTCCCTAAGCACAAACACTACTATCATCTCAGATAGTGCAAGCGTGGACTTTCCTCTATGTAATTGCTACACAGCGTTTACCCAGATTAATTATTTGTATCTCCTAAAATAATTTTTTCCAATTGACTAACTCTTCGAATTAAATCCACGTTAGTTACTTCTTTTTCCGTATATTTTAAAGCTTCTAAATCAGACTTTAAATTACGAACTTCCGTTTTTAATTTTTCGTTTTCTTCGTGCAATTGGTTATTTTTTATTGCAAGTTCTTTGATAATACTATTATATTCATTGTAATCATGAATGACAATATCAAGAAATTTATCTACTTCTTGCAATCGATATCCTCTAGCATCTATTTTAAACTCTTTTTCCAATATTTCTTTACTGCTAAGAGCAATTCTATCATTCAACATTTTCAATCACCTCTATGATATCATTGTAAAATAATATTGGTTTTTTGTCAATAAAATGATAGAGTTATCGGGCATATTGAAATATAGCACAAATTGGAGAAATAGTCAAATTTCTATTTTAAAATACTTCTATAGATTTACCCTTTGAATTGTTAGATTTTCGTATCTTCATTTTTATGATATTTTCTTTTATATTCTTCTAAACTATATATTTTGGCTTTTACTAAAGTTTTTTGTTCTTCATAAGAATTTAAATATTTTTCGAGTTTTTCTTTAGTAATTACTTTAGAACTTTCTTGATTGTATGCTTCTTTCCATGCTTTATGTTCTATGATTCTTTTTAAAAGTATGTTAGAAGAATAAGAGCCAATGTCAGATATTACTTGATCAATAATTTTTTTATCTTCTTCTTTAATAGGATAAATATTTCTTTTAAAAATTAAAGAATAAGGAATTAATGAAGAACCATATGATTGATATTTTTGAAAAACTTTTGGAATCATTACTCCCCATTCTACTGCGATGATATCGTCAGAGAAACATAATTCTTGTTTTTCAATTAAGAATTTTATTTGAATGAAATATAATAATTTTTGTAATTTTAAGTTACTAATAAAATAGCCATTTCCATTACAATAAGCAATAATATATCTGGTAATTAGATTAATATCATACATTTCAGTCATCTCCTTAAAACAAAGATATCATACAACAAAAGGAATAAAAGTACAATACTAAGTAGGATAATTTATCTTTTTAGGCTCTTTATTGTTAGTAAAAAAACATAATAAACTAGGTATTAATAATACATTTTTCCCTTCTATTCTCATAGACTATAATGAAATTAATAATAAAGGGGTGGAGAAAATGAACAATCCAGAATGCAAAAATCATTGTGATAATTGCATTGCCGATATCCTAAAGGTAATATTAATTCTTCAACAAAGTGCCAATCAATCTGATACTTGTTTAGAAACTTGTGATCGTGGA
>JAQXQC010000011.1 GCA_029100965.1 Bacilli bacterium
AGCTGAAATGAAAAAGTAAATTCCAGTTTGAAAACTTAAATTCCACTTTTTGGGGATTTTCATCTAATTTTTGAGTAAAGGATATTTTCTTTTACTCATTTTTATTGTAAAATATGGCTTGTAAAGCAAATTTTGTTAAATTATTGCATGTCGAAAAGGGATCGAACTATTAAAATTTTTTTTGAAGTTCATAATTCCATCCCTAAGTTTAAAATATTTTAACTATTGATGATGCTTTATTTTTACATTATTTTTTTAGTAAGTTCTTGGATAAACTTACTTTGTTAGGTTCAATTTTTTGAATACCTAACTTTTGTACAGTGTCTTTACCGTACATTTTGCTGAATATTGAGTGTGGTGACTCGTTATTCAGTTTTTTTCTTTTATATGAATTGATATGTGACATGATTAAATTGATGTCTTCTTGAGTTAAATTATCTAAAGATTCTCCTTTAGGTAAAATTCTTCTAAGGAGTTCATGATTTACTTCACAAGAACCCTTTTCAAATGGACTAGATGGATGACAATAAAATATTTTTGTTCTTAATTCACCAGTATTTGAATCAAATTCAATTTTTGTTGGATTAGAAAATTCGCTACCATTATCAGTTAAAATAACAGGAAATAGTTCTTTAAATTTATCTATTTCAACTAATTTTTGAATATTATTAAAAATATCTATAACTGATTTTGAATCGTTATTTTCTCTTATATATGCTAACATAAAAGAACAATTAACAAAATGAATCGTTAATAATACTTTTCCTCCTTTAGTTCCTTCAACAGTATCCATTTGAACAATAGGATTATCGGGATTTTGTTCAATAAAAGAAATAAAATCTTCGTATCTGCGATTTTCTAAACATTTTTTATCTACTTTATAATAATTTTTATTTTGTTTTCTTCTTTCACGATATCTAACTTTTCTGGGTAAATCTATATTTCTTACTTTTAAAAGTCCTAAATCTATTAGTTTGTAAATAGTTTTATCGCTATACATAATTTTATCTTCATTATTAATAATAGCTTGATGAACAGATTGATTTTGCTCTTTTATTAGAGGAACTAAAATATTATTTAAATTGTCTATTTCTTTTTTTGTAATAGTAATCCCAGATCTAGTTTCTTTAAAATTTTCTATATAATTGTTGTATGAAATTGCACCATCATAAATATATTTGGTTAATCTACAGCTATAATAATCTTTACAACCATTACAAACATATGGAGGTCTATTTAATTTTAAACATTTTTCTTCAATAAATTCATTACAATTTTTATTACACATTTTACAATACTTACAATATTTATTTTGAGTTTGAATACAATATTCAGTACAGATTCTTTTCTTTAAGCAAGTATCTCTATTAATACAATTATTAACTGACTTACCTCTAGAACCAGTTTCTTTAATTTCAATATGTTTTCTTACTTCTTTTGAAATAGTAGTACAATCCTTTTCAAGTAATAAAGCAATTTTTTTAAAAGAACTTCTACGCCATAACTCACTTTCGATAGTTAATCTTTCTTGTAGAGTTAAATGCTTATTTTTACACATTTTCATCATTCCTTTCCCAATAAGCATCAACTATAGTAATTGATATTAACCAACAAAGATAAACTTTGTTGTAAGAAATATTATAAATATAAGATTATTTAAGTCAAAGGTAAAATGAATTTGCTAAAGCAAACCTATTGACTAAAATAATCTTATGAAGACTTAAATTCCATTCTTTTCTTTGAAAAGTTAAATTCCACTTAAAGGTGGAACTTTGGATTTCATTTGAATTAATAACATTTTATACAACCACCAGTTAGAATTATATGCACCGATAGTTCGAATATGTGGTATAATAATAAAGAGAGGTGTTTAAATGCGATATAATAATTTAAAAAGGCATAATGCTGATTTTGTGTTAGGTGTAGTTGGAAAATGTCCTAAATGTGGGAATGATGTAGTGTTAAGAAAAACAAGTTATGGAAATTTTGAAAATTGTAGTAATTATCCACAATGTAGGTATATTGTTAAAAAAGATAATTATACTGATGAAAAGAGTAAATATAATGTTAAGAAAAATGATAAAGGACAATTAATAAATGAACTTTGTCCACAATGTGGTGGTAATTTATTATTAAACTCTAATAGAAGAGGGAAAAAATTTATAGGCTGTGAAAACTATCCTCAATGTAAGTATGGTAGGTGGTGTGATAAGAACGATGAAAATTTAGAAATCAATGATAGTAACCTATGTAATACAAAAAATAGTATTAGCAATATAAAAGAATATGATGACAAACAATATTCTAGTAAATTTAAAAAAGGCATTCGTGATGATATAGAGCAAGATGTAATGTCTTCGTGGGAAGCAAATATAATACGTTTATTTAATTATTTAAAAATTGAATATAAATATGAAAGCGATAGTTTTAATTTGGGTAAAAGTGAATGTGATTATAGATATGTTTCATTTTCTTATGTACCAGATTTTGTTTTAAATGATGGTACTTTGATAGAAGTTAAAGGCAATTTAGATTATAGAAGTTTACAAAATATAAGAAGATTTAATGAATTATATCCTAATGAAAAACTTGTTATTATAGATAGCGATATATATTATTTACTAGATAAAAAGTATGGTAATATAGTTCCTAATTGGGAAAAATCTGCAACTCCTTTAACTTGTTATGTTACCGTTGTTGGAATAACTTTCAAAGAAAGAAAACAATATGTAGATAAATTAAAGGATAACGATGAAATATATCTAGTTAGAGAATTGGATAACAAATATGATAAAAATGCTATTAAAGTAGTGGATAAAGACAATAATCATTTAGGATATATTTCTGGTGATTATGCTTGTTATTATGCACCTAAAATGGATAAAGGTATTAAATATAAATTAATAGTTAAAGAACGTAAAGAAAAAGTATTAAATTGTGCTATTAGTCCAACTAATTTAGATAGTTATGATGTTAGTGATTATTTAGATATATTTAAATAAGTCTATATAAAAATTATAATTAGAGGTGGTAATTTATGACATCAAAATTTGAAACTACAATTAATTTATATGATTTAAAGAAATTTGTTGAAGAGACAGTTGCAAAAGAACTGGAAAAAAAACAAAACAATAAATTAGATAAAGAAAATAATTCAAATAATATTAATGTTTCTTCTAATGATGATAAAATTAATGTTAATGTCAAAAATGATTGTGAAAATTAGATAAAAAAGCAAATAGATTAAATTACTATTTGTTTTTTTGTTGTCTACTTTTTTGTTTTCTTTGGTTTTGTCTTATTAAATTACAATCGTTTTCTAAACAATATAGTTGTCTAAATCCAGTTCTTTTAAAACTCCTATTACAAGCAATATTTTTACATATTCCTATTGTGTCGTCATTATTATCTTTTGATAGTTGCACTTTTAATTCATATATACCTAATTTCAATGCATTATTAAAAATTATATTTGTATACCAGCATTCATTATCATCATCATATGATGTTTCAAATGAGCAATAGTTATCAAATTTTGAGTCTAAAAAAATCAATATATTTTCTATATGTTCAAAAATGTTATAGTCATTTGGATTTGCATAAATATAAGAAAATATTTTAGAATAATAATTCTTTCCATTTGCAAGACTTTCTCTTATGAAAAATGCCTCATATATAAAATAAGCAATCATTAGAAAATAAACAATATTACATTCTTTAATATCTATATTATTTTCAAACATTGGTGTTGTAAAAAATCCAAAGTCGTTGATAAAAGATATTATCTCATCTAATAATACTTTAAAGTGTTTTTTATCTTCTAAAACTAAAATAATTGAGTTTTTATATATATCAGAAAATCCATCATTTTCTTTTGGGGAAGACAGTTTTTCTTTATCAATCAAATCATTAATTAATTTTCCTAGATTAAAAATCCTTAAAAAAACTTTATAAGAATTAATATTATTATGAATTTCTATTGTAGGTTTATATAATTTGTTTCTTTTGGATTGAATTGTAAGGTCATTATAGTAACTTATTTCATTTTCTTTTTCTTCATAATCTGGATTACATATTGTTAAATCTTCAATAGCAAATATTTTTTCAAGATAAATTATATATATTTGATTTTTTGTTTCTTCTAATACATCTTTATTGATGTTTTTTTCTACTCTTAAATATGCTTTCATTTTAACCTCTTTCTTGTGTCACAGATATTTCACAAGTTAAATGTGAATATATATTTGAATTATTATATAATGCATTTGTAATTAAAGCAACAGACGTCTTAAATTTTGATTACATATAAATATATATTGGTATTTAAAGATAAGAATACAAAAGTTGATAAAAAGCCCATAATATAAGGTTTTTACGTGATTTTATAGGTAAAGTATTATTACCGATATTATTGGTATGAAAATACAGTCTTTTTACCGATATAGAAAGGAATTTGTGTTATGGCTAGGTATTTATTAGATGAAACTGGTGAAGTTTTGTATGAATTTAAAGATAATGAAAAGATTGTTATTTATGATAGTCTTAATACTAAAAGAAATATTATTAATAACAAATTATTTTATAAATTATATAAGGATTCACTTTTAATCTTTATTAATGAACATATTAGTCAAAAAGTGTTTAAAACGCTCTTTGGATTGATTAGATTATTAGACTTTAATACTAATGAATTTGTTAGTTTTAATGGATTACCTGCCACTATTGGGCAATTGTGTAAGTATTTTAATATGACTAATAAAACCTTTTATAATCATATAAGGCAACTAGAAAAGTTAGAAATATTAAAGAAAGTAAAAAAAGGTCGTGAAGTAAATATTTTGATAAATCCGTATTTTATTAGTTATGGCACAAAACATACGGATGAGGCTTTGAAAATATTTGCAAATACAATATGGGCTAAAAGTTCAGTTTATTCAAAGAGAAAAAGAAAAGGAGATTATAGTAAATGAGAAAGAAAAATATTAGTGTTGAATATCCGTTTATTTTACTTAGTAGGATTTTAAATAAGTATGAATGGGAAAATGGTGTTATAAGAAAAAATGGTAGTGACATTTCAGTTAATAAGATTAGAAAGGAATTAAATTTAAGTTGTTATAGAATGAATTATACACTTTCTATATTAGAGAGATTTAATGTATGTAAAGTGGTTAATAATGATGATGATAAGAAGATAATATGCTTAAACCCTAAATTCAAAAAAATAATTAAAAGAATGGAAGAGTTTTATGAGTAAGGAATTAGAAAAAAATATATTGGTTTTTATAATTAAAGTACTTTTGATTGGAGAAGATAATAATGAATAATACAGGAATATATATACGTGTTTCTAGTGACAAACAATTTTTAAAAGGTCACTCTTTAGAATGGCAAGAACATTTATTAAAAGAGTATGCTATTAATCATAAATTAAATGTTGTTGATATTTATATTGAAAAAGGTATAAGTGGAGAAGAAATTGATAACAGAGATGAGTTGAAAAGATTATTAAAAGATATAAAAAACAAAAAAATTAATAATGTTTTAGTTTATAAGATTGATAGATTAGGAAGAAAAGTAAGTACTAATTCTATAATATGTAAAATATTAATTGATAATGATTGTACACTAACAACAAGTGATACGGGAAATGTAGAATTAAAAACGGCTTTTGGAAGTCTGTTATATAATATTCTTTCTGCAATTTCTCAATTTGAAGTAAATTTACTTTCAGAACGCGTTATAAATGGAAAAAAACAACGTGTTAGAGATGGTTTATATATAAATTCATATAATGTATATGGATATGATAGTTATTGTAATTATGACGGCAAAAGACTATTAAAAGTTAATGATTTTGAAAAAAATATTGTTAATGATATATATAAATTATATTTAAAAGGCAAATCTATGAATAAAATTGCACAAAATTTAAATGAAAGAAAAATACCTTGTAAACGAGGTGGTAAATGGTGCCAGTCTACTATTTATCAAATTTTAACAAATAGATTGTATATTGGTATGGTTGTATATAATGGAAATGCTAAAAAAGATTGTTTTGAAAATAAAGGTATTCATCAACCTATAATAGACGAAGAATTGTTTATTAAAGTTCAAGATATGATAAAATCAAGAAAAAAGCAAAAAACAAAGAAGTGTCCAAATGAATATTCCTATTTTTCTTCATTGCTTGTATTTGAAAATAGTACATTTAAACCTAAACAAACTAAGGCTAATGATAAAGATAGTATAAGATATTATTGTAAAGATAAAAAAAGTTGTTTTCCTAGTATAAAACATACCAAGTTAGAAGAAATATTCTCTAGTAAGTTGAGTAATTATAAATTAGAATATGATGAAAGGGTAATTGCAGATATTTTTAAGGATGATGACTATGAGATTGTTTTAGAATTACTAAACAAAATAAAAAGAGAACAAAATATGTTGTTTGATTATTATAATAACAATATAATCAAGGATGATGAGTTAAAAGATAGATTAGAACATCTTGCCTCAAAGAAGGAAAAACTATTAAGTCAACACGAAGAATTGAAAAATAAAATTATTGATTATAATGATTATACAAAAATAAAAATATATAATTTGATAAATAACAATTTAATGATTAATTTTAATAAATTGAGTAAAAAAGATAAAATGAATTTTGTTAATTTATTTGTAGAGAAGATTATTATTGATATTAATCATAATATAGAAATAGTATGGAAAAAGCAATGATTTACTCATTGCCTTTTATTATTTTAGGAATAGAATATTTTAAAAAGAATTCAATCATTAATTTTTGTGTAGTACTGCTAATATTTGTGTTATTCAATATTATCACCAGTTAATAATATGAAATTAAGTAAAATTATTTACTATTATTATTAAAAGTGTTATACTTAATGTAAGTAACAAGGCTTATCGTAATTTAATCGTTGGTAGAGTTATCTACTTAATTGTATTTCAATTAGCCTTATGGCTGTCCTTAATTGGGGAGCGTCCAGTATGTATGCATCTATATATGTATATATCCAAACGTATTATCCAATTATAGTTCCATACCTACTATATATAGGTATAAGCTGGATGGCCTGTTCCGTTTAATAATCTTATTAATATGGATAAGAGGCCTCCAGAAAATATTAATATATAGAAGGAGGCGGAAAGATGAAAATCAAAGCAAAACTTAATTTAGGGTTTGAATTTGAAGTTCAAAAAAATTCAAAAAAGAAAAAAAATAATAAAAAAAGTTCTTTTTTGAAAATGTCTATGATTTGGGTTGTTTTAGAAATTTTATCAACCTTAATAGGCTTACTTGTTACTTGGGTTATTGATACATTATCGAGCAGGCCATTCTATTTTTATGATAGGATGTTTTTATTTGGAAGAAAGGTAGTGATTTAAATGATTAATGATGTATCGACATCTTTAAAAGAAAAATGTAGATTACATAATTTTAATAGTAGAAAAGGAATTGCATATTTATTAGATATTCCTAATGATGTAGATATGAAAAATTTACGTAATGAAATTTTAAAATGTTACCAATTCTTCTATATGGAAAAACCTATATATGTTAAAGAAACAAAAGAACAAAGAATAGAAAGATATTTAAATCCTAATATATTATCAAATATATATATAGATGTTCCTGATGATTATAGTCGTGATAAATATCGAATGTTAATTGATATAAAAAAAGAAAAAAAGTGGTTAAAAAAAGTATTAAAAAAAATTAATAAACAATTGTCAAATTCTTTGATTAATAAAATTAGGAAAAGTGATAGAACAATTGAAATTAATTATGATGTTGAGTATTTACATTCTTCAGTTAGAAAGCGTTCTTATGAAACAAATGCAAAAGAGCATAAAAATGAAAAATATGTTTTAGCAATTGATATTCAAAATTTTTATCCGTCTATAAAGGAACATAAAGTATATAGTTTTTTTAAAAGAGAAATGGGATTAGATAAAGATATTGCTACTATATATACTATTTTATGTACTTGCCCACTTGAAGACCCAAAAGTAAAAAAAGATTTTGAATTTGGGATTGGTCAAGGATTAGCGACAAGTCCAATTTTGGCTTATATGATTAATTATCGTATGTTTAATTATATTTATGATAAAGCAAGAAAATATGGCCTAAAAATGACTGTATATGTTGATGACATAGTTTTTAGTAGTGATGAGCCTATTCCACAAGAATTTATAAATGCATTATTCTCAATTATTAAACAAAATGGAATGAATATAAAAAGAAAAAAAGTTCATTTATTTGATAAAAAACAACTAAAAAAGATAACTGGTGTTATTTTAACAAGTACTAATAAAGTTAGAGTTGACAAATCTAAACACGAAGAATTAGTTTATCAATATGACTATTTAAATAAAAATATTTTGAATATTAATAATATAAATGAATATTTTGATATATATAATCTTTTTTTGAAATTTAATGGTAATGCTCAATTTGTTAATTTAGTGGAAGGTTATCTTTTACCAAAGTATGAAAAATTTATAAAAGATTATAAGGATTATTTTCCTAATGGTATAAAGAAAACTAAAAAGAGAGAAGTGTATAAAAAAGATAATTTGGATGATGATAGTTATAAAGAAATTTTAAAATATTATGAAAAAATCAGAAAATATATAGATACCAAAAAAGAGATTAAATAAAACTAATCTCTTTTATTATGGCTTTGCCGTCTATGACATCTAAATCAATTTTTTTAATGAATTGTGTTATAAAATTATTTCTTTCGTTAGTGTCTAAATAGTCCCAGTTCTTTTTTATGTTTGTTATGATGTCTTGGATATCATTAATATTAATTTCTTCTTCTAGTGGCTCTTTTATGTCTTTTAATGTGTTATTTAAAAATTGTCTTTTATCTTCAATAATTTTAATCATATCTTGATAGTCACTGCTTGTTATTTTTTCACTAATAAATAGTGATTGTAGGTTTTTACGTTTAACTTCTAGTTTTTCTAGTTCTTTTAATATATTTTCTTGCTTTTTAGCATTATTCTTTTTAGGTTTAATTTCTTTTAAAGGTTCTAATGTAATATTCTCTATATACTTTTCAAATTCATTTAATACTTTAATATGAGATATACCACAACAATCACATCTTGATAGTTGTTTGTTATTACAATAGTAAGTTATATAATAAGTGTCACAATTTTCTTTTTTAGACATTTTAGAGTGGAATTTAGCCCCACATTTATGACATCTTAAAGCCGTTGTAAAATATGCTCTTTCACTAGGGTATTTTTTATTATTAAAATGTTTTCTTCTTTCCATAACTTGTTGTGTCTTATAAAACTTATCTTCGTCTATAATTGTTTCTTGTGTTCCGTCAACATTAAATGCTTTGTTTTGATTTTTCTTTCCAACACCATATCTTATTTTCCCTATATATAGTGGGTTAGTTAGTATTGATTTAATAGTTGCTTGTGACCAGTAACCACCTCTTTTAGTAGGGACTTGCTCTTGATTGAATTTTTTTGCTATTTTTAACATTGATGTACCCTCTAAATATAAATCAAAAATTCTATTAACAATATCTTTTTCAACTTCATTGACTACAAGTTCACCAGTTCCTACAATATAATCATAGCCGTTGACACCATTTGTATTAGTGTAGTTGCCTTCACGTGTTTTTTGTTCGTAGCCAAAACTAACACGTTCTGCAAGGTTTTCACGTTCAAATTCTGCAAATATACCTATAATCTTAATAAACATTCTACCGACGGCATTTGATGTGTCTAATTTTTCGGTGACTGAATTAAAACTACAATTATGCTCTTCAAATAGTTCAATAAGATTAATTAAATCTTTAACACTTCTTGTTAGTCTATCAAGTTTATAAATAAGTACATTATTGACTTTGCCACTTTTAACATCTTCTATAAGACGATTAACACTGGGTCTATCAGTTATATTTTTGCCACTTATTCCGTCGTCAATATAGAAGTCGTAAATCTCCCAGTCATTAATATTAGCATAACTTGTTAGTTTTTCTTTTTGGGCATTAATACTAAATCCCTCTTTTGCTTGTTCCTCTGTTGATACTCTTAAATATATTCCCGTTCTTAAAATTTCATTTTCTACCATAATATCACTTCCTCATTTTCTTATTAAGTGTGATACCTATATCATTATTATTTAGTGTTATTATGATTGCCGTTCTTTTGTTTATCGGCTGTTATAGGATAATAGTTTTGATTGTAGTGTGTTAATATCTTATACCTAATCAAATATAATAATGTAAAGAATATCACATACATTAAAGACTATGTTTAATAGTCAAATTTAATGCTTTATTCACATACAATCAAATTAGTTCGTTATTATCAAGGAGTAGATGGTTTAAAGACAGGGTATACAAAAAATGCAGGGTATTGTATTACGACAACTGCCGAAAGAGGAAATATGAGATTAATTACTGTTGTAATGGGAGAACCATCATCAGCAATTCGAAATAGTGAAACAACAACCATGTTAGATTATGGATTTAATACTTATGAAGCAAAAGAAATTATCACAAAAGATAGTGTGATTTCTAAACAGAAAGTAGAATTTGGTAAAAAAGATAGTGTAGAATTAACTCCAATGGAAGACTATAAAGTTTTAAAAGAGAAATCTAGTACGAATAAGAATGTTACTTATCAATTATCTAGTAATCCAATAAAAGCCCCCGTTAAAATAGGAGATAAAGTAGGAAAAATAAAGATTATAGAGAATAATAAAACAATTCAAGAAATCGATGTAACAGTAAAAGAAAATATTAGTAAGATGAATATTCTTAAAGCTTATTATAAAGAATTAATAGGAATGATTAAAGGAAACTAAATTTGATAAAAGAAAAATAATACAACTTTTATCAATTTTTTTCTTTGGAATATTAAACACAAATTGACATATTATTTAAAAAAAACTTTTTATAATGAATTTGGTGATATTGATGAAGATATATATTGATTTGGTTTTATTATTAAATTTTGGTTTTGATTTAATTTTACTTTTTGTTGTGGCTATTCTTTTAAGAAGACAAACCAATTTAAAGAGATTAATATTAGGTGCTTTAGTAGGAAGTATTACTATTTTATCTATGTTTATTGAAATGAAAAGTTTAGAATTATTTTTGGTTAAAATACTGATATCTATTATTATGGTTATTATTACTTTTGGTTATAGAGATATTCATTATATGTTTAAGAATTTATTTTATTTATATACTTCATCAATATTACTAGGAGGATTTCTTTACTTTTTAAATTTGCAATTTAGTTATCATAACGAAGGATTAGTATTTTATTTTAATGGATTATCAGTTAATGTTATTGCTTTAATTATTTTAAGTCCAGTGATATTGTATTGCTATGTAAAACAAGGACTTCATTTAAAGAATCATTATCACCATTATTATCATGTAGATATTTACTTAAAAAGTGGGGAGGTGATAGAGGCTACTGCATTTTTAGATACAGGAAATCATTTAACAGATCCATATAAAAAAAGACCGATTCTTTTGATGAATAAAAATTTGATTTCTATTAATTATGAAAAAGACTTGGCACTGTTAGTTCCTTATGATGCATTAAATTATCATGGCCTTTTAAAGTGTATAATTCCCGATAGAATATTTATTCAAGGAGTAGGCTTTAGAAGTAATTTTTTAATTGGTATTTCTAATGAAAAAATTCAACTAGATGGGGTTGATTGTATTATGGGAAGTAGTTTGTTAGAAGGGAGCTTAATATGAAGAAAATTATTCAATTATTAAAAAAAATTTTAAAGAAGTATAATCCAATTTTTTATTTAGGAAGTAGTGATACCCTTCCTCCCCCTTTAACGAAAGAAGAGGAAATTCATTATGTTGAATTATCACAAAAAGGAGATCAAAATGCAAGAGATAAATTAATCGAACATAATTTAAGATTAGTGGTATTTTTAGCGAAAAAATATGAAAATACTAAAGTAGATTTGGAGGATTTGGTATCTATCGGGACAATTGGTTTAATTAAGGGGGTAAATACTTATCGATTAGATAAAAATATTAAACTAGCAACATATGCTTCAAGATGTATTGATAATGAGATTTTGATGTATTTAAGAAAAACTAAAAGAAAAAGAACAGAAGTTAGTTTTGAAGATAGTCTTAGTTTTGATGCTGATGGAAATGAATTACATTTAGAAGATGTATTAGGAACAGAAAAAGACATTGTTACGAAAGGTTTAGAAGAAGAACTAGATCGCCATCTTTTATATCAAGAAATTTCTAAATTGGAAGGAAGAGATAAAGAAATTATAGAATATCGATATGGATTAAATGGAAAAAAGGAACTGACTCAAAAGGAAGTGGCTAATCTTTTGGGAATTAGTCAATCTTATATTTCTAGAATAGAGAAGAAGGTAATTAAAAAATTAAGTTCAATTATTAAAATATAAAAGAAAAAATACACCTACAAGACGCTAGGAAGGAGTCAAGTAAAGGTGTATTTTTTCAAATTCCCAATAATAAATATTAGGAAAGGGCTTAAGTCCATTAGAGAAATTTCTTCCTCTGATACTATTGTAACACAATTTGAGAAAAAAGATGTAACCAAATAGGTTACATTTATAGCCAATTTCTTCCATTAAATTCTTTTCTGTTTACAAGAGTGATAATTTTTAGAAAAAGTCCTAAAAATCTTCTGTTAAAACTTGATAAATCTAAGTCTTTTTGATACAATATTGAGACAGAAAGAAGGAAGTAATATGGTTCAAACAAATTTGCCCGTTTTGTTATTAAAAGATACTGTTTTATTTCCTTATAACGAAATTCGATTAGAGTTTAGTACCAGTAAAGAAAAGTTAGTATTAGAAACAGCTTATCAGTATTATGACCAACAAATATTATTATTAAATTTAAATGATCCTTTAGAAGAAAATCCTAATATTGATGATTTACCTACCATTGGTGTAGTAGGAAAAATAAAATCAAAATTATCTTTATCCAACGGAAATGAAAGAGTAGTTATTGCTGGATTAGAAAGAGTACAAGTTGTCAATTATTTAGAGAATGATTATGGTTATTTAGATTCTTTTGTAATTTCTGTACCAATAGAAGAAGTAGATGAGAAAGAAATAACAGCCTTAAGAAGAATTTTATTTCGGAATTTAAATACTTATATTGACTCTTCCTCTTTAATGAGTAATAGTGTAATAGGAAGAATTTCTGGAGTAAGTGATATTGGAAAGTTAACAGATATTGTTTGTGCTGAACTTCCTATTTCCTATCCTAAAAAAATCAAATATTTACGCCAAGTTGGTTCAATTAGTAGAGTTAAACTATTACTAGAAGATTTAAAAAGTGAAATAGAAACAATTAAATTAGAAGATGAAATAGAGACTTCCTTAAAAAATAAAATAGATACTTCTCAAAGAAATTATTTACTCCATGAAAAAATTCGCATCATGAAAGAAGAATTAGGAGAATTCACAATAAAAGATACAGAAGCCAATCAACTACGCCAAAGAATAAAAGAAAAAAAATTACCTAATCGAGTAAGAATTCGTTTAGAAGAAGAATTAAAAAGATATACCTTATCTTCAGAAGTTTCTCCTGAAGTTACAATAATTAGAACTTATATTGACTGGCTATTAAATTTGCCATGGTATGAAGGTACAAGGTCAAAATACCAATTAGATAAGGTAAAAGAAGTATTAAATGAAAGTCATTATGGATTGGATGTCGCTAAGAAGAGAATTATTGAATTTGTATCAGTAGTAGAAAAAGTAAAAAAAATAGAGAGTACAATTATTTGTTTAGTTGGTCCACCAGGTGTAGGAAAAACCACTTTAGCACATAGTATTGCTAATGCACTGGATAAAAAATTTGTTAAAATTAGTGTTGGTGGCATTTCTGATGAAGCAGAAATTGTTGGACATAGAAGAACTTATTTAGGAGCAAGTCCTGGTAAAATTATTCAAGGAATGAAAAAAGCTGGAGTAAATAACCCTGTATTTTTAATTGATGAAGTTGATAAGTTGGGAAAGGATTATCATGGAGACCCTGCTTCAAGCCTTTTAGAAGTATTAGATAAAGAACAAAATCAGCATTTTTGTGATAATTATATTGAAGAAGAATTTGATTTATCGAAAGTATTATTTATTTTAACCGCAAATGATATTACCAAAATTCCAAGTGCTTTAAGAGATAGATTAGAAATTATTGAAATATCTAGCTATACAAATTATGATAAAAAAGAAATCGCCAAAAAACATTTAGTTCCAAAGTTATTAAAAGAATATAGAATTAAAGATAATAATATTACAATTGATGATAGTGCAATTACTAAGATTATTGAAGATTATACCAAAGAAGCAGGTGCTAGGGAATTAAAAAGAAAAATAGAAGAAATTTGCCGAGTAATCGTAACTGAGGATATTCATGATATTGTTATAACTAATGAAAATCTAGATACTTATCTAGGAACTTCTAAGTATTTTCACTCTAAAAATGAAAAATTTACGGAAAGTGGAACATTAAATGCTCTAGCCTATACAATTTATGGGGGAGAGATTTTAAAAATATCGGTTACTTCTTATAAAGGAGAAGGAAAGTTAAAGGTTACAGGAAATATTGGAAAAGTAATGAAAGAAAGTGTGGAAGTCGCTCTTAGTTTTGTTAGAAGTAATGCGGAAAAATTTGGAATTGATGATTTATTATTTCAATTTAGAGATTTTCATGTTCATATTGAAGAGGGTGCTACCCCAAAAGATGGACCTAGTGCCGGGGTTGCTATTGCGACCGCTTTAATTAGTCTTTTAAAAAATGAAATTATTCCTTACGATATTAGTATGACGGGAGAAATTACTTTAAGAGGTTCTATTCTTGCTATTGGCGGATTAAAAGAAAAATTAATCGCTGCAATGGATAATGGAATAGAAAGAGTATTTATTCCTCTTCCTAATAAACAAGATTTAGAAGAAGTACCAGAAGAGGTGAAAAAAAGTCTAGATTTAGTTTTAGTAAAGAATTATTTTGATATTTATTATTATTTATTTAATATGAATGGTAATCCTCCATTAGAAGAAGAAAAAGAAGGTAACTGAGAAAAACTTCTTTTTTTCTAACTTTTTTCTTTTGAAGTATTTTCTTTTTTCTTTATTTTTTATATAATAGAACGAGAAAAGAGGATAGATAAGATGGAAATACAAAAAAGAGTAAGTGATATATCAAAAGTTGTGGATAGTCAGTGGAACGCTAATCATAATTACAATCAAATCAGAGAAGCAAATGAAAAAAGACAACAGCATTTTAATAAAATGTTTAATATTAAAGATAAAAAGGAAAGAGATAAGGAAATTTTAGAAGCCAATAGTATTGAAGGAAGATTAAAAAGATTAGAAGGAAATATGCAAGCTTCTAAAGGAAATGAACTATTTAGAAATAGAAATAATTTTAGGTGAGAAAATGGAAGACTTATACTGCTATGAGAGAGAATTAATTCAAGAAGGAAAAAAAGTGATTGCTGGTGTAGATGAAGTCGGAAGAGGTCCTTTAGTTGGAAATGTCGTAGCTGCTTGTGTTATTTTACCATTAAATTATCAATTAGAAGGATTAACAGATTCTAAAAAATTATCTTCTAAAAAAAGAGATAAATTTTATGATATTTTAATGAAAGATGCATTAGCGATTGGGATAGGAGAAGTAAGCCCAAAAATTATTGATGAAGTAAATATCTATCAAGCAACTAAATTAGCAATGAAAGAAGCCATCGAGAAGGCTAATGAAAAAATAAAATTAGAGCATATTTTAATTGATGCCATGCCACTGGAGTTAGAAATTCCAACAACTTCTATTATTAAAGGAGATAGTAAGAGTTTGTCTATTGCTGCAGCATCAGTTATCGCTAAAGTCACAAGGGATAGAGAACTTTGTGAATTAGATAAGATTTATCCTATGTATGATTTTGCAAATAATAAGGGCTATGGAACAAAAAAACATTTAGAAGCCATTTCTAAGTATGGCATTTGTAAATATCATCGTCTAAGTTATGCTCCAGTTTTAAAGTATAAAGATAAAATAAATGAAATTGATCAAGTTCACATCTAGCTTTTTGAATGTGGATTTTTTTATGGACAAACTTAATTAAGCCATAATATAAATAAAAAAATTAGTATCTCAAGATTGAAATACTAACTTAAATTTCTCTCATTTCTTCTGCATTTTTATAAGGATCTTTTGGATCGATATGATCATAGAATAGAATTCCGTGCAAATGATCCATTTCGTGTTGAAAAGCAATTGCCAGTTCTTCTCTTGCACGATATTTAATCTTATTTCCCTCAACATCGTATCCAGTAAAAGTAACTCTAGCATATCTTGGTACAATACCTTCTACATCACGATTTACACTTAAACATCCTTCTCCTCCCGAAGAATAAATCAATTCTTCAGAATGAGAAATCAATTTAGGATTAATTAACACATAATTTTTAAAAACATTTTCTTTCTCTTCGTGGCAAACAACAAAGAAATTTTTATTCATTCCAACTTGAGGAGCAGCTAGTCCCATACCAGGTCTTAAATGATATTTTTCTGCTTTTTCTTCTATTTGAGAAAAGTGTAAGTGTTCTAACATATCATGAATTAATTTTTTATCTTTATCATTTAAAGGAAATTCCATATCAGTATTTTTAGCACGAATTCTTTTATCTTTTTCATCTAATATATCACTTGTTAAAAGCATAAAATCACTTCCTTGTGAATATATATTATCACAAATTATAAAAAAAAGAAAGGATTTATTCCTTCCTTTCGACTAGACCGTAACTCTAGCACCAATAATAATAACAAGTAAAATAAATAATACTAAGATAATAGCAGCACTATAACCAGTTCCCCCACTATAACCATATCCACCATATACAGGATAACTTCCTACATTATTACATCCACAAGAATTATTATATCCGCCACTATATCCACCATAATAATACATAATTTTACCTCCTTTACATATCTAATATAGTTTACGCATAAAAAGAATATATGACATTATTTTTAAATCATATTTACAATTAAAATCTTTTTTGTTATAATGACTTAGGAAAAGAAAGAGGGTTAATTCATGGAATTTATTAAATGTATTGTTTTAGGAGTTGTTCAAGGAATAGGAGAATTTTTACCAATCTCATCATCAGCTCATTTAATTTTAGTTCCTTATTTATTAGGATGGAAAGAGTCTTCTATGGCTTTTGATATTGCCCTACACTTTGGAACATTAATGGCAGTTTTAGTAATTTACTTTAAAGATTGGTGGAATTTATTTATTGGAGCTTGTAAAAATCTCTTTAAAAAGGAAGATACTACAGAAGGAAAAATGTTTTGGTATTTAGTAGTAGCAACAATACCAGCAGCCTTAGTAGGATTCCTATTAGATGATGTTATTGAAGGATTCTTTCGTAATCAGATATGGGCAATTGCTTTATTATTAGCCCTAATGGGAGTATTCATTTATGCTGGTGATAAATGGGCAAGTAAACATTATCGAAAAAAAGAAGTTCCTTTTGAAAAAATAACTTTAAAGCAGGCGTTTTTAGTAGGATGTTCTCAAGCATTTGCTGTTTTTCCAGGATTTTCTAGAAGTGGTACCACAATATTAGCAGGAAGATTAATGGGACTTAGCAAAGAAGCTATTACTAAATTTACCTTTTTAATGTCAGTTCCTATTATTGCAGGGGCTACAGTCTTAAAAATTGGAGAATTACAAATGACTAGCGAAGTTATTATTGGAATTATCACCTCTTTTGTTGTAGGAGTAATAAGTATTAAATTTTTACTTCAATATATTAAGAAACATGATTTTTCTATCTTTGCTTTTTATCGCATTATTATTGCAATATTAGTATACATTAAATTAATTTGGTTTTAATAACCAATTTCTGCCGTAATAGTATAATGGTATTACGAGGCCATGGTAAGGCTTTAACGTAGGTCCGATTCCTACTTACGGCACCATTAAAGTATTATGCACATTTAAATAATGTGCTTTTTATATACCAAAAATACTTAATCAGTACTTTTGTAATAGATAAAGTTTTTTTCAATAAAGTTTCTTTATTGTTGACAAGCAAAAAAATCAGGTATACAATATGCAACCAGAAAAGGGGATTTTTATTATGACAGAAAATACAAGAATTTTTTTAGATTTTTTAATAGATAACGGTTTCAATCCAGAAAATTATAGAAATATTTTAGAAATTATCCAATCAGTTCCTAATTCAGTATCAAAATACCTAAAAAATTATCCACAATTTCTATTATCAGAAAAAGTAGATTATTCAGAATTAATATCTTATCAAATAAAAGGAGCTAATGGTTATATTGACAAAAATGGAAGAATAATTGTTCCTAAAACAGAAGAAGGAGATAAATATTTTAAAGATTTAGCAAAAAACTTAAAATTATACTGTAATAAAAAAATTCCTTATTACTATCCAATTATCAGCGAATTTGATTCTTTGATAGCTTATTATGATTTAAATAGGGAACAACAAATTTCTATCAATCAAATAGTAAATACAACCATTCCATTAATAGAAGATAAGTATATTGGCTTTATTGCTGATACTAATAGTCAAGAGAAAATAACCAAAAATATAGAAATTTTTTCTATATTATTAGAAGTAATTAAATCTAATTCTAGACAAGATTATACCATGATTCATGATACCATAAATAGTCAAGGTAAAGAATTGTACTTAATAAAAAGAAAAAAATAAAAATATTGTTTATATATAATTTACTTCCTTGAAATATTTCATATAGTAATATAAAATATAAATAGAGAAAGGAAGATAAAAAATGCAATATAATTATCCAATAAAATATTCAATAATGCCAATTTATGCATATGTTGGAGATAATTTAAGTAACAATCATGCATTAAATATTTATAATTCTATAGTAAGATATGGGCATGAACATCTAGAAATAATTGGCTATGTTGTTTCTAAATGTTATATTCTTAGTGAGATTAATTCATTTTTATCAGATGGAACAACAAATACTTCTTATAAAGTAGTTTTTCCTTATCAAAAAGTTAATCATAAAGGAAGAGAAACTTATCGCAAAGTAGAGCCTACAAGATATGATGCACAAATAGGAGAGATATATGATACTACAGAAGAAGCAACACTAGCTAAAAATGAATTAAACCAAATCATTTTATCAGAAGAATTATCAAGAATTACAAGAAATAAAAACTATCAAGAAAATGTTGAATTTATTCAACAAGCATTCGAAGAAAGAATAAAAAGATTTAATGAATTAGAAAAAGAAATTGAAGAAAATACCCAAGAAATGATTGTATCTGAAAATAAAAAACAGAATTTGTCCATATTACAAAAAAATTTGAAAAAGCAATAATTTTGTAGTAGAATAAATTTTGAAAGGATGAGTAAGATGAAAAGTAAAGTATATTTTATGAAAGAAATCACTTCAGATAATCTAGTAAAAATATATCATGCATTAAACAAAGAATTACCAGGAAAAGTAGCAATTAAGGTTCATTCAGGAGAAGCAGGAAATCAAAACTATTTACGACCTTCTTTTTTTAAGCAAATCGTAGATGAAGTAAAAGGAACGATTGTAGAATGCAATACTGCCTATGATGGAGCAAGAAATACAACAGAAAAACATCTTCAATTAATGAAAGAACATGAATGGAACAAATACTTTAAAGTAGATATTTTAGATAGTGAAGGCCCAGATATAGAACTAAATATCCCAAATGGAAAAGTAATAAAAAAAGATTATATAGGAAAAAATATAAAAAATTATGATTCATGTTTAGTATTATCTCACTTCAAAGGACATCCTATGGGAGGATATGGAGGAGCATTAAAACAATTATCCATTGGCTTTGCCTCTTCTTATGGAAAAACTTATATTCATGGAGCAGGAAAACCAGAAGAAAAATGGACTGCTAATCATGATAAGTTTTTAGAATCTATGGCAGATGCGGCTTCTTCAGTACATCAATATTTTAAAGGAAATATTTGTTATATTAATATTATGTGTAATATGTCAGTAGATTGCGACTGTTGTGCTGTTGCAGAAGATCCTTGTATGGAAGACATTGGCATCTTAGCGTCCACAGATCCAATTGCTTTAGACCAAGCTTGCATTGATTTAGTTTATCAATCAAAAGATCCAGGAAGAAATCATTTAGTTGAGAGAATAGAATCTAGAAACGGAAGACATACTATAGATGTAGCATCTACTCTAGGATTTGGAACAAAAGAGTATGAACTTATTGAAATAAAATAAATAAAGAGATAGTTTTCAACTTAAAGTTTAGTTGATTCAACTATCTCTTTATTGCTTTTCTCTTTAAAATAACATATGCTAAATTTGTAAAGGAGAACTAAAGTATTAACTAACTAATTAAAATAGAAATCTGCAGTTTGAGTCTCCTTTAACCAGTCAATTTAATTGCTGTAAAAAAATAGATATAAATCCACAGCGCGAGCATTATTATATTACTAGTTTAACAATAATGCAAAAAATATAATAGAAAGGATTAATCAACTATAGAATTAATTAATAATTTCTATAAGATTGATTATACGAGAGAAAAAATGAAAAAGAAAAAGATAATAATAATCTTAAGTATAATATTAATATTTTTAATATTATCATTTACTTACATTAATTTAGATGAAAAAAATAAAAATACAAAAGAAGTCAAAGTAGTAAGTAGTTTAATAGAAAAACAAGAAAAAAGAGAAAAAAACTTTAAAACTAAAGGATATACTATAAAAAATCCAAATATTATTTTAGATCCTTATGATAATTCACCATTAACAGCCCTTATTTTATTTGAAACAATTACTGAAGTAGCACCTAAAGTAACTATAGAGGGTAAAGATGAGTTAAGTACTTTTGCTCATAAGTTCAAAAAAGATAAAAAACACTATTTAGCCATTTGTGGATTATATGCAAATAAAGAGAATAAAGTGAAAATTGAATATACAGAAAATGGTAAAAAAGTTTCTCAAGAAATTAAAATAAAGACAAAAGAACTACCTAAAAATATGGTATTACCAACTTCAGTAACAGCAGATAAAGAAAACTTAACCAATGATTTATACTTTTTTACTCCATCTAGTATTGGGTATACAGCAGCCTATGATGTAAATGGAGATGTCCGCTGGTATTTATCTAATAACGCCCTATGGAAAGTAGATAAATTAAAAAATGGAAATTTATTACTGAGTACAGAAAGATTAATTAATAATCCATATTATATGACTGGTTTATATGAAATGAATATGTTAGGAAAAATTATTACTGAATATAGCTTAAAAGGTGGCTATCACCACGATTATTATGAAATGGAAAATGGAAACCTTCTAATTGCCAGCGATGATTTCTATAATGATGATGGAACAGTAGAAGATTATATCGTTGAATTAGATAGAAAAACAGGAAAAATCGTTAACACATTTGATTTAAAAGACATCTTAAATATGCAAGATGGAAAAAGTGAAAATTGGAGTGCATATGATTGGTTTCATAACAATTCTGTTTGGTATGATAAAAAAACAAATTCTATTACTCTATCAGGTAGACATCAAGATGCTGTAATTAATATTGACTATAAAACAAAAAAATTAAATTGGATTATTGGAGATTCTACTAATTGGAGTAAAGAGTACCAAAAATATTTCTTTAAAAAAGTAGGAAATACAGACTTTGAATGGCAATGGAGCCAACATGCCGCAATGATTACTCCAGAAGGATATGTCTTTATCTTTGATAATGGAAATAATAAGTCTAAAATCAAAGAAAATTATGTATCTGCTGAAAATAGTTATTCTAGAGGAGTAATGTATAAAATTGATACCAAAAAAATGACCATTGAACAAGTCTTTGAATACGGAAAAGAAAGAGGTAGTGAATTTTATTCTCCATATATTTCTGATGTAGATTATTTAGGAAAAAATCATTATATTATCCACTCAGGAGGAATAGTATATGTAAATGGTAAAAATTCTAACCAACCAGCAGGCTTTTCCAAAGACACTACCCTTGTAAGTGATACAGTAGAATTACTTAATAATAAAGTAATTTTTGAAATAAAATTTCCAACAAATAATTATCGTGTTGAAAAAATGAATCTATATAACAAAAATGAAGAAGTGAATTTGAACTCTCCTAAAACATTAGGAAGCCTAGGAAAAACAAAAGTTGATAAAACAGAATTTAAATTACAAATGCAAGCACACAAAAAAGATAAAAATTATAATTCTCATGAAATTAGTTTTCAAAAAGAAAAAGATCGTTTAGTATTTAAAGGAACCTTTAAAAAGGGAACAGATGTTAAAGTATTATTATATAAAAATTTGAAAGTAAATACTTATAATATTAGTATTAGCAAAAAACCTTATACTGCTCTTTGCGTAGATGTATTTACAGAAGAAGAAAACGAAAAAGGACTTACCGTAACAAGATATATTAACCAAGAAGGATTAAAAGGAAAATATTCTATTTATTTAAGTATAGATGGAAAAATATATAATACAGAAGAATATGTTAATTTTTCACAAGAATAGAAAAATACTTATTCTTTTTTTTCTAGGGTAAATAGCCTTTTTTTAGAAAAGATATCTTGCCTTTTTTACTTTTTTTTGATAAAATTTAAATAGATTAAAATAAGAGTAGGGGATGAGTAAAATGATGAGTCAAGTGAAGAAATTACTTCCTAAAAAAATCAATAAAATAACAATTTATTTAATGATATTATTTATAATTGCTCTAGGTGGAATTACACTAAAAGGAACATATGCAAAATTTACAAGTAGTTATACTACTCCAGATAATATAGTTGGAATGAGTTTATCCTTTACCTTAAATATCGATAATATTGAAGAATATGAAGAAATCAATGTTAGCCCTAATTCTTATGAATTATTTAATATAAAAGTAACAAATAGTAGTAATTCTACTGCTTATTATGGAATATGGTATAAAATGGTTAATCCAACTACGAAAACGAGTGATATTACAATAGCAAGAAGTGTAGAAAATAGTACAGCAACAAGTGGAAGTATATCATCAAATAATAGTATCACTACAACAATTATTATCAAAAATAATACAAGTAATAGTGTAAAAGTAAATGTAGGAGTTGCTAGTTCAACAACAAGTACAAGTGCTATTGAATATTTAAATGGAAAAAGTCTAATCAGTGGAACAACTGCAGAGGCAGACTATGTATATGATAGTACAAATAATAAATATATTGGATATGGTACAGGAAATAATAGTTTTACTATCTCTAGTACAAATTACTCTTATAAAAACTCAGCTCAATCAGTAAGTATTCCTCACAATGGTGTATATAAATTAGAAGCTTGGGGAGCACAAGGAGGATCATATACTAAAGAGGGAGGAAGAGGTGCATATGCATCAGGCTCTATTGGATTAAAGATTTCAGATTCACTTTATGTTTATACTGGAGAACAATATAATGGAACAAAGCAAGCTTTTTGTTTTAATGGTGGAGGACCAGGAACAGTCTCAACAGTAGAAACAAATACTAAAATGGCAAATGGAGGAGGCGCAACAGATTTTAGATTAGTATCAGGAGAGTGGAATTCTAGTCCAGGCTTAGCAAGTAGAATATTAGTAGCAGGAGGAGGCGGAGGAGCTTCTGATTGGGCTGCTTCAAACGGAAAAACTGCTGGTGGAGCAGCAGGTGGATTAACAGGTATTAATGGAACTAATGTAAATAACGGTACTAGTACTTATTATGATGCAACAGGAGGAACGCAAATATCAGGAGGACTAGGTGGTGGAGGAACAAACACTGCAGCACCACCTCTTGCTGGCGTGTTTGGTTCAGGTGGATACAACTCGACCTATTCTGGAGGATATATGTATCAAGCCGGAGGCGGTGGCGGTTATTATGGTGGCGGAGCCAGTAGTGCAAATTCATCAGTAGTTGGATCAGCAGCAGGTGGTTCATCCTACATTTCAGGCTATACTGGATCAGTTGGATCTGGATACAAACAAAAATTTAAAATTGTCTATAGTAAAAGCGGAACAACAGGTACATTGAAAATATTAAATCAAGATGATCAAGTATTAAATTCTGCCACAAATAGTGTCCTAATTCAAAATATAGAGCGAAAAAATAATTATTTAGGTAAATCCAATTGGACAGCAGATGCTTATTTTAAAGGAAGAATTTATAATTTTAAAATTACTTTAGCAAGTGGCAAAGTACTAATGTATTATGATTTTAATAAAGGTACAAGTGATTTATCAGGAAATGGATATACTCTTACATTAAATGGTGCAAGTAGAATGAAGTATGGAGATGAATACGCCTTAAATTTTGATGGAGTAGATGATTATGCTCAACTTCCAACTTTGCCAAGCAGTATAGATTTTGCTTCTGGATTTACCATTGAATTTGAGGCTATATGGGAAACTCTAAATTCTTATTCAAGAATAATGGATTTTGGAAATGGGTCTGAATCTAATAATATTCTTATATTTAATAGAGAAACAACATCGACAATAAGAATAGATTATTATAATGATGCTACAAAAATACTTCTTGGTGCTGATAACGCAATACGACAAAATGGTTATAAAGCTGGATGTACTACTGGAACAACAAATAATGAATGTTCTTATCATTATTCTGGAAAAAAATTTATCAACGGGACAATGATAGCAGGAAACGCAAGTATGCCTAATGTAGCAGGAACAGCAACAATGACAGGAAATGCAAGTAGTGGTGCAGCAAAAGTAACACCAGTAGTTCCAGTTCCTACAATAAAACAGCCTATTAATGCTGGTGAACAATTAGAAAAAAATCAAATAACATGTAAAGATAATGGTGGAGGTTGTCGAGTTTATAAAATACAGGATACAACAGAATTAGGTGTCGGAACACACCAAATTAAAGTAATAGTGCAAGATGATTTTGGTTATACATATAAATATACATTAAGCCTAACAGTAAGTAATAAAACTTCACAAAGTTTTAAAGTGGTTTATGATGCAACAAATTTATATTTATATAATGGCTCAGGAACTTTATTAACATCAGGAGCAGTAGGAACTGTAAAAGTAAGAAACATAGATAGAACAATAAATTATATAGGAAAATCACACTTTTCTTCAGATGGTTACTTTCAGGGTTATATTTATAAAGTTAAAATTTCTTTAAAAAATGGTGCAATTGTTCTTGACTATGACTTTACTAAAAATACAGTTAAAGATTTATCAGGAAATGGCTATGATGGAATACTTCAGAATGGAGCTAGTTTAAAATATGATGGAAAAAGGTATGCTTTATTTTTAGATGGAGTAGATGATTATTTGCAAGTACCAACAATACCAAGTACAGTGAATTTTGCATCCGGATATACAATGGAACTAGATGTAATTTGGGAAGAAACAAATAATCATGCAAGAGTAATTGATTTTGGAAATGGAGAAAGATCAGACAATCTTTTGATTTACAATGAAGGCACTACTACTAATTTAGGATTTGGCTTTCGAAATGCTTCAACGATTTCTCAATTTTCTTCAGAAAATTTCATAATAAAACATGGAGTACAATAATTATTTATTTTTTGAGATAAAATTACAACAATATAAGGGAACTTATAAGAAAGAAGGGAAAAGATGATAAATAAATATATATTTAGAGAATATGATATTAGAGGAGTATATGGAAAAGATATTACAGAAGAGTTAGCCTATCTTTTAGGTAAAGCTTTTGGCACAAAGTTAAGAAGACTAAATAAAGATACAACTCTAGTAGGATACGATAATCGATATAGTTCTCCTAGTTTAGAAAAAGAATTAGTAAAAGGAATTCGAGAAAGTGGAGTAAATGTAATAAGATTAGGATTAGTTACAACACCAATGTATTACTATGCATGGGACTTATTACATATTCCGTGTGGAATGATGATCACAGCATCTCATAATCCTAAAGATGAAAATGGTTTTAAATTCTCATACAATGGCATTCATAATGCCTATGGAGATAGTTCAAAAGAATTATATCAAATGATAATGGATAAAGATTTTATCACAGAAGAACAATTAGGAGAAGTAAAAGAAGTAGAAATAAAAGAAGACTATATCAAAATGATTACTTCTAATATTGATTTAGGAGAAAGAAAATTAAAAGTAATTTATGACTGTGGAAATGGAACAACTTCCATAGTAGCAGATGAAATCTTCAATACCTTTAAAGATAAATTAGAATTAATCCCTCTATTTAATACAAGTGATTCTAATTTCCCTAACCACCATCCAGATCCAGCAGTAGAAGAAAACTTAAGTATTTTAAAAGAAAAAGTAAAAACTTTACATGCTGATGTAGGAATTGCTTTTGATGGAGATGGAGATAGAGTAGGAATTATTGATAATAAAGGAGAATTTCTTCCTATAGATAAATTTATGATTTTAGTATGGAGATATTTAGTAACACTTCCTAACATAGAAAAGAAAACTTTTTATGATATCAAATGCTCTTTAGCCTTAAAAGAAGAACTAGATAAGTTAGGAGTAGAAAATGAATTTTATCGCACAGGAAACTCTTACACCAAAGAAAAAAGTTATCAAGGAAATTATCCATTCTCTGGAGAATTATCAGGACATGTTTTCTTTAGAGATAAATTTAATGGCTACGATGATGGGATTTATGCTGGCTTGAGGTTAATTGAAATTCTATCAAAAACAGACAAAACCATAAAAGAATTATTAGAAAATATTCCTATCTATCAAAGTACCCCAGAAATCAAAGTTCAAGTTCCTGATGAAATTAAATTTAAAGTAGTAGAACAAATCAAAGAATACTGTCAAGAAAAACACTACCATATTTTACTAGTTGATGGAGTAAAAGTCTTCTTTGAAGATGGATCAGCCTTAGTAAGAGCATCTAACACAGGGCCAAATATTACGACTAGATTTGAAGCTAAAACAGAAGAAAAATTAAAAGCAATAGAAACAGAATTCATGAACTTAATTAATAGCTAACTAAAAATGCTTGTTATACCAGAGAAAATATGATATAATCAATATATCTTGAAGAAAAAGTGGCCTTATGAAAGTCCACTTTTTATATATTAGGAGGAATGTATGATAGAAGAAAAAGTCAGAAAATTAATTGAAGAACCAGTCAATAAAATGGGAATCACAATTGATAGCATTATTTATGAAAAAGAAGGAAATAATTACTTCTTAAGAATTGTAATTGATAGAATTAAACCAATAGATATTGATACATGTGTTGAAGTAACACATCTTATTAATCCATTATTAGATAATAGCGATATCATAAGTGATAGTTATATATTAGATATATCTTCAAAAGAGAAAGGTGATAACAATGAATAAAAAACAAATGAAAGAATTTATGAAAGCTCTAAATACAATAGTAGAAGAAAAAGGAATCGATAGACAAATTGTCATCGAAGCAATGGAACAAGCCATGGCAGCTGCTTATAAAAAGAAAGGTGGACCTGCAAGATGTACGGTAAATCCAGAAACAGGAGAAATAAAACTATTTTCTGTCCGTACAGTTGTAGAAGATGAAAACTTCCGTGATGAAAAAAGCCAAATTTCTCTATCAGAAGCAAAAAAAAGAGTCCCTGATATTGAAATAGGAGAAACGATTGAAGATCCAGTCGAAATGACTGATTTCGGTCGAGTAGCGGCAGGAACAGCAAAACAAGTAGTAGTTCAAAGAATGAAAGAAGCAGAAAAAGATTTGATTGTAAAAGAATTAGGCGATAAACAAGATGAATTAGTTGTAGGAACTCTAGCAAGAGAAGATGCTAAAACATATTATGTAGATTTAGGAAAAACATTCGGTTTACTACCTAAAGATGAAATTATCCCAGGAGAAAAATTAGCAATGGGTTCTCAAGTAAAAGCATATGTTTCTAAACTAGAAATTGGAACCAAAGGAGTCTTTATCTTATTATCAAGAACTCACTATGGATTCTTAAAAAGATTATTAGAAATAGAAATTCCAGAAATTAATGATGGAACAGTAATTTTATATTCAGTTGCTCGTGAAGCAGGATCAAGAAGTAAAATTGCTGTTTATACAGAAGAAGAAAATATTGAACCAATAGGCTGTGTAATTGGAAATGGTGGAAACCGTATCAATCGTGTTATAAAACAAATAGGAAATGAAAAAATAGATGTTATTCTATATGATAAAAACCCAGTCCAATTCATAAAAAATGCTTTAAGTCCAGCTAAAGATATTGAAGTATTTATTAAAGACTATAAGAAAAAAGAAGCAATAGCTATCGTTTCTAAAGATAACTTATCATTAGCTATCGGAAAAAAAGGACAAAACGTTAAACTAGCATCAAGATTAACTCATTATAAAATTGAAGTAAAAGGTTATGATGATGTCAATATCGAAGAATATCGTGAAAAATATTCTAACATAGCACCAGCAGAAGAAATATTACCACAAGAACAAGAAGAACAAGAAAATACTATGAAAGTAGAGGATGATCATGAAGAAAGTGCCAATGCGTAAATGTATTGTTACTGGAGAAATATTAGAAAAAAACCAATTAATTCGTGTTGTAAGAAATAAAGAAGGAGAAGTCTTTATTGATCCAACAAGAAAAATGAATGGCCGTGGAGCTTATTTAAAAAAAGATCTTGAGGTTATAAAAAAATGTCAAAAGAATAAAATATTAAATAGAAGGCTAGAAGTAGAAATACCAGATAGCATTTATGAGGGGTTAGTGAAAATGATATAGATATTTGGAGGTGATGCTCAAATGATGAGTGTAAAAGAATATGCAAATGATGTAAATTTAGATGTAACAACAATTATGGAGTTATGTAAAAAATTAAAAATACAAGTCCAATCCACTGAAGATATACTAGATGATGATGCCATTATTTTATTAGATAATGAGATTATAAACTTAAAAGAAGAACAAGCAGACGAAGCAGAAATTATTGAAGAGGAAGAAGAACTAATAGAAAGTAGCAAAGATTTTGTACCTAATCAAAATTCAAATAATAAAACACAGCAAGCCAAAAAGAAGAAAAAACAAAATAAAAATATACCACAAAATAAAAAAAATGATTTTAAAAAGCAAAGAAAAGAAATGTACAAGCATAAAGATAAATTAAAATCAAATACTTATCAATTAGATGAGAGTATAGTTCTTTATAAAGAAGGAATGACAGTAGGAGGATTTGCTACAGCACTAGCAACATCAGTAGGAGAAGTTATTAAGAAATTAATGTCACTTGGTATGATGATGAATTTAAATCAAGTAATTGATTTTGATACTGCCGCAATTATTAGTAGTGACTTTGGTAGAGAATTAAAAAGAGAAGAAACAACAGATGAAGTAAATTTTGAAGAGTTAGAGCTTCAAGATAGCGAAGAAGAATTAGTAAAACGCCCACCTGTTGTTACCATTATGGGACATGTTGATCATGGAAAAACAACTCTTCTAGATACCATCAGAAAAACAAATGTAGTATCAGGAGAAGCAGGAGGAATTACCCAAGCAATAGGAGCATATCAAATTACTTACCAAGGAAACAAAATTACCTTTATCGACACACCAGGTCATGCTGCATTTACAGAAATGAGAGCTAGAGGAGCAAGTGTTACAGATATTGTTATTATTATCGTAGCAGCAGATGATGGGGTAATGCCACAAACCAAAGAAGCAATTGATCATGCTAAAGCAGCAGGAGTACCAATTATTGTTGCCGTAAACAAAATGGATAAACCAGATGCAAATCCAGAAAGAGTATTAACAGAAATGGCAGAATCAGGAATCATCCCAGAAGAATGGGGAGGCGACACAATGTTTGTCAATATCTCAGCAAAAACTGGCATGGGAATTAGCGATTTACTAGAACGAATTTTATTAATCAGTGACCTTGAAGAGTTAAAAGCTAATCCAAATCGTTACGCAAGTGGTACAGTAATCGAATCAAAAATGGATAAGAATCTAGGAGTTGTTAGTACCCTTCTAATTCAAAATGGAACTCTTCGTTTAGGAGATGCTATTGTTGTAGGAACTTGTGCTGGTAAGGTTAGAACTTTAAAAAATGATCTAAATGAATCACTAGTTAGTGCAGAACCAAGTACACCAGTTACCATTACTGGATTAAGTGAAAGTCCATCAGCTGGAGATAAATTTATGGTATTTGAAAATGAAAAGAAAGCAAGATCTATTGCTAGTGAAAGAGCTTTAAAATTAAAAAGCAACAATAATCAAACTCAAGAAACAGTTTCTTTAGATGATTTATTTAATCGAATTAATGAAGGAGCTAAAGAAATAAATGTTATCTTAAAAGCAGATGTTAAAGGTAGTGAAGAAGCAGTAAGAAACTCTCTACTAAAACTAGATGTTGAAGGAGTACGTATCAATATTATTCGTAGTGGAATCGGAACAGTATCACCAACCGATATCACCCTAGCCGCCGCAAGTAACGCAATTATCATCGGCTTTAATATCAGACCAGATAACAAAACCATGGATTTTGCTAAAGAAAGAAACGTAGATATTCGTCTTTATAATATTATTTATAAATTAGTAGAAGAAGTAGAAGCCGCAATGAAAGGAAAACTAGATCCAATCTTCGAAGAACAAATTCTAGGAAATGCCGAAGTAAGAAAATTATTCAAATTCTCTAAAGTAGGAACAATAGCAGGCTCTATGGTCACAAATGGAATAATTAAAAGAGATGCCAAAGCAAGAGTCATTCGTGATGGCGTAATCATTTATGATGGAGCAATCAATACCGTAGCCCGAGAAAAAGATCAAGTAAAAGAAGTAAAAAGTGGTATAGAATGTGGAATTACCATCGAAAACTTTAATGATATCAAACCAGGAGATATTATTGAAGCTTATGAAATTGTAGAAAAAGAAAGATAAACGAAAAATACTTATCTATTCTTCTCTTTATATAGAGAATAAGAATAAATAAGTATTTTTTTCCCATCTAAATTAAATAAATATTTATTTTCATAAAGTATTAGATATGATATAATACTAGAGAAAGAAGTTGATTTTATGATTACAATAAAAAGCAAAGAAGAAATAGAATTAATGAGAAAAGCAGGCTACTTAGTAAGCTTAACTCATCAATATTTAAAACCTTTTATCAAGGCTGGAATAACAACCAAAGAATTAGATACATTAGCCGAAAGATTTATCAAAGAACATGATGGCATTCCCACTTGTAAAGGCTATGAAGGATATCCAGCTACATTATGTGTAAGTGTTAATGATGAAGTTGTTCATGGTATTCCAGGAAAAAGAAAATTAAAAAATGGCGATATTGTTAGTATCGATATGGTAATTGGTTATCATGGTTATCAAGGAGATGCCGCTTGGACCTATGCTGTAGGAGATATTAGTGAAGAAAAAAAATACCTAATGGAACATACCGAAAAAGCTCTATACGAAGGAATCAAACAAGTAAAACCAGGCAACCATATTGGCGATATTTCCCATGCCGTAGAAACCTATGCTACAAAATACAATTTAGGTGTTGTAAAAGAATTAGTAGGTCATGGAATAGGAACAGAAATGCATGAGGATCCAGATGTCCCAAATTATGGAAAAGCTGGAACAGGTCCAAAATTAAAACCAGGAATGGTTATTTGTATTGAACCAATGTTAAATTTAGGAAGTGCTTCAGTAGGAATATTAGATGATGATTGGACAATCGTTACAGAAGATGGAAGTTCATCTGCCCATTATGAACACACTGTTTTAGTTACAGAAGATGGATATGAAATACTAACCCCAAGATTAGACTAATTCAATTTAAAGGTGATAGATATGAAAAAAAAGGTGAAGTTAAATGATACCTTAGAAGAATTTAAAAAATATTTTTTGGAAATTAAATATTTATCAAAATGCAAAAAAATTTTAATTTCTAAAGATTTATTAGAAGTATTAATTGAGAGAAATGATTTACAAGAAACAAAAGATATTTTTAAATTTATTCAAAAAAGTTCCAATCAAGAAGAATTCAATCGTTATATTATAGAGTATTGTATCAAAAATAAAGAAAGTTACATTGCCACTTATTTTTTATTAGGAATAATTATAGGAAAATATGACTTTTATGATTTGTCTAAAGTTTCTATAGATGAATTTAATTTTAATCATTTTAACGATAAGAATTATCAAGATGTTTTAAAAATACTTCGTGAGCATTGGATAGAATATATATCTAATGATAATAAGATAAAAAATCAATTTTTAATTAACCAAGAAGGGGAATATGATTATAATTTAGAATTAGATGCAGAAAAGTGTTTAACATTATATGATGAGGTGATAAAAGGAAATCTTCAGGAAGATACTAAAATACCATATCACCTAATACGAAATTATATCGTTCAAGCAATTGGAATTTACGGTTCTGATGTCATTAAGAACAATTTTGGATTTATTTTGTATGATTTACAGTTTAAAGATAAAAGTAATTCTTTAGAGGAAAGGAAGAAAAAATACTTAGAATTCAGTCATCTTAGCAATAACAAAGTAGAAAAATTACATAATTTAGGTAAGCTTAAAGAAAAATTAAAAAAGTTAAACACGAATAAATCGATAGAATTATTAAAAAAATTAGAAAAGATGGATGATAAAAAATTCAATATCTCTAAGATAGAAGATATATATAGTGAATATGAAATTCTATTTCGAGAAGATATTATTTCTCATTTATTTAATCCTACTAAAGAGGTTACTATAGTTGATGATTTTCGAGATTTAAAACCACAATTATTACATATTTTTATTAGAAATCCTGAAAAGTTTAGAAATGACCTTGAAGGAAAATTAATTGAAGACATAAAAAAAGAAAGAAAAAATCAATCTAATATTTCTAAGGAATTAACAAAAGAAGAACAAGAAGAATTTATCAAGAGAAAACAACTTTTAGATATAATGCTTAATCCTACTCAAGTTAATTATAGCTATGATGGGAAATCAAATTATTATTCTGATAAAAATGGTTGGACTTCATATCATTCAGATACAAATAATCAAATCTCTACAACACTTTATTCTAAAGATTATTACTTAGAACATTTTATTCCCTGGACCATGGGAATAGGATTTAATCAAGAAGGATTAAATCCAGAAGCAATTGTGTTATCTTCAAAAAATTATTTGACTACAAATAAAGGATTAAATCATTTGGAATATTATCAAAAAGATGAATTTGATTTAATGAGTTCTAATTATTATGAATTAATAGAAAATGATGGAAAATCAGAAGTAGTATTATTTAGAAGAAATATCGATTATGATACAAAAGCTAGTTATATATTTTTAACAATTGATACAAGTAATCTAACAAAATGTGAAGAAGTAATAAAGGATGCTCGAGAATTAGCGTCTAAAAGTAAAATGAAATTAGTAATATATGACTTGAAAAAAATTGCATCTAGCTATGAAACTTATTTGAGAATAAACAATCATTTTTCTCATGAAGAAAAGTTAAAACATAGGAAATAAAACTTTTGGAGGTAATAGTAATGTTAAAAGAAATAGAAAAATATGCAAAAGAACATAAAGTTCCTATTATGTTAAAAGATGGAATAGAATACTTATGTAACTATATCCAAGAAAATCATATCCAAAATATCTTAGAAATCGGAACAGCAATTGGTTATTCAGCAATCAAAATGGCTTTAGTTAAAGAAAATATCCATATTACTACAATAGAAAGAGATGAAGAAAGGTACAATATTGCTCTAGAAAATATTCGAAATATGCACTTAGAAGATAGAGTTACCTTAATATTAGGAGATGCCATGGAAGTCAATGTAACAGGCAATTTTGATCTAATTTTTATTGATGCTTCCAAAGGACATAGCATTGATTTTTTTGAAAAATATGAACCCTACTTAAAAAAAGGCGGCACAATCATAACTGACAATCTTTCTTTTCATGGGTTAGTAGAAAATGAAGCATTAGCAGTTACTAAAAATCAAAAAGGCTTAGTAAAAAGAATCAAAAAATTTATAGACTTCTTAGAAAATAATCCAAACTATTGTACAAACTATATAGAAGTAGGAGATAAAATCAGTATTTCTATAAAAAAATAAAGGAGGAATTGAATTGAAAAAAATACTTATTATTCCCAATAGCCTAGACCTATTAGGCAGCGTTTTAGAAAAAGATGTTGCAGGAGTAATCCTTCCTATTACCAATTTATCAGTAAATCGAGATCTCACATTCTCATTAGAAGAAATAAAAACTATCCTTAATATGACTTCCAAGGAAATTTCTGTATCGATCAATAAAATTATGCATAATTCTGATTTAAAAGAATTAGAAAATACTCTAGTAGCATTAAATAAAATGAATATTAGTAAAATTTTCTTTTATGATTTAGCCGTCTTAAATATTTGCAAAAGATTAGGAATCAAAAAAGATTTAGTAATCTTCCAAGAACATCTAAATACTAGCATTTATTCTAACCATTTCTGGAAAAAAAATGGAGTAAAGTATACAGTAATCTCTAATGATATTACGAAAGAAGAAATCAATGAAATCTCTCCCTCTATGCCTCTTATGCTAATTAGTTATGGTTATATTCCAATCTTCTACTCTAGAAGATATTTAATTACAAATTACTTAAATTATATTCACAAAAATAAAGAAAAAGGACATTACTATATTAAGAATAAAGAAGATAAATATCCAATTGTCGAAGAAGAATATGGAACAACAATCTATACCAAAGAACCCATTAATTTAATTAATGAAATAAAAAATATTAAAGTAGAATACTTAATCCTAAATTCAACCTTAATAGAAAATAAAGTCTTTTTAAGTACTTTAGACCAATACTTAAAGGAAGAAGAAGACAATCATAAACATTATACAGGCTTCTTAAATGAAAAGACCATTTATAGAGTAGGAGATAAAAACTAATGAAAAAAGTAGAATTATTAGCCCCAGCTGGCGATATAGAAAAATTAAAATTTGCCTATCTCTATGGAGCAGATGCAGTTTATATTGGAGGAAAAAATTATAGTTTACGTGCCAATGCCAAAAATTTCTCCAACGATGAAATTAAAGAAGCTGCGTGTATTGCCCATTCTCTAGGAAAAAAATTATATGTAACAGTTAATATTACTTTTCATAATGAAGATTATCAAGGATTATTAGAATATTTAAAAGAATTAGAAAAATATAAAGTAGATGCTATTATCGTATCAGATATGGCTGTTGTAGATTTAGTAAACCAAGAAAAATTAAACCTTAAAATTCATATCTCTACCCAAATGTCCAATGCTAATATCGAAAGCGTTAGCTTCTTAAAAGACCAAGGAGTAGAAAGAGTAGTATTAGCCAGAGAATGCTCTAAAGAAAATATCAAAGAAATTATCGAAAAAACAGGCGTAGAAATAGAGTGTTTTCTCCATGGTGCAATGTGTTCCTCTTATTCAGGAAGATGTGTCTTATCTAACTATTTTACCAAAAGAGATGCCAATCGTGGTGGCTGTGCTCAAATCTGTCGCTGGTGCTTTGAACTAGAAAAAGAAAACCAAAAAAAATCTAATGAAACAGAATTTACAATGTCTTCAAAAGATTTATCATTAATTAATTCTCTAAAAGAAATGATTGAAATAGGAATTACTTCCCTAAAAGTAGAAGGAAGAATGCGAAGCAACTATTATATTGCAACAGTAATCAGCACTTATCGTGAAGCAATTGATCATATTTATAAAAATACTTATACAAAATCTTTACAAGAATATTATCAAAAAGTATTAAATAGAGTTGCCAACCGTGAAAGCACCGATCAATTCTTTAATACCTTTCCAGGAGTAGAAGCCCAGTACTATCTAGGTAGACAAGAAGTATCTAATCAAGATTTTTTAGGAATTGTTCTAGATTACGACAAAAAAGAAAAATTAGTAACCTTAACGCAAAGAAACTACTTCAAACCAGAAGATGAAGTAGAAATGTTTGGTCCAAATATTCAAGCCTTCTCATTTAAAGTTCCTAAAATTTATAACGAAGAGATGAAAGAAGTAGAAGTCGCTAGACACCCCCAAGAAGTCATAAAATTTTATTTAGATAAAGAAGTATACCCTAATGATATAATGAGAATAAAAATAAAATAAAATTTAAATTAAACTATTATGGAGGCCAAAATGAACATAAAAGAAGAATTATTACAACTAAGAGAAAAGATAATGAAAAAGGGAAAAAAGAAGGAAGAATCAGAACAAGATAAAGATACATATGATTTAAATGATAAAGTAGAAGAATTTATTGAGTGATGTAATAAATAAATTAGTACCAATGAGTTGCCAAGAATTAAGTAAAAGTAATATTCAAAAAAATCAACACATTAAAGAGATGTTAAATAGTAGTTTAAAAGTTGATAGTTTAAAAATTGCTAACTCTGATGAGATGAAAGCTTTATTTGATATTTTAACTGATGAAGAAAAAGTCTATTTCTTGAATAGAAGTTACAAAGATGTAGTTTATTGGAGAAGAGGATTTTGTTCTGTCCATCTTCACTTAAGTAAAAATGGAACTGTCGAAATGTCAGAATGTATGGATACCGTTATTCCAGGAATTTCAAATGAAGATTTAGAAGGAAAAAATATCAAAGAAGTCGTAAAAATAATCAAGGAAAAAGGAATAATAATTCCAAAAGACAGTGAATTAACAAAAGCAATTCAGGATTATAATAATTTAAATTATCAAAAAGAAGAAATCCTAAATTGTGCAATGTATTGAATTATTGAACGTGGAGGAAATCGAATAGGACCAAAAAGAGCATTTTTATTTGCTAAAGAATTTGGGAGAGATATTAGTATTCCTATGATGTACGCAATAGATTACTCAGATCCAGATTTGAGATTATTCATCAATGAATATATAAAAGCCGGTGGTTCTAAAGATTTAGAATGTTTAGTAGGATATTTTTCAAAAGTTAGTAAAGATGAACCATTAGAAAGGGTATCTATTCAAGAATTAATCCTAACACTTCCCAATAATACAACTTCTTTTTATACAGAAGAAGAAAAAGAATTACATCAAAGACTTATTCATTCTTTAAAAAGGCAAGGATAAAAAAGACTATTAAGATGAATTAAATATTCTTAATAGCCTTTTTTGTTAATTTGCTTCAACAATTAATTTTATTGCTGTTCTTTCTTCACCATCAATTTGAATATCAGTAAAAGCTGGAATACAAACTAAATTTTTACCAGAAGGAGCAACAAATCCTCTAGCAATTGCTATTGCTTTAATGGATTGATTTAAAGCACCAGCACCAATTGCTTGTATTTCTACACAACCATGCTCCCTAAATACATTAGCTAGTGCTCCAGCAACAGAATTAGGATTAGATTTTGTACTTACTTTTAAAGTTTCCATATTTTTTTATTCATTCCTTTCTATAACACTTACAATAAAATTTATGAAGTATTTAAAAAAAAATTCCAATCACCCAATAAAAAATCTCATCATTATGATAAGATTTTTTTAATTATTAGGTCTATGATGAACTTCTTCAGTATTCATCGTAATTTTTCTAAATTGATATCCATTTTGAATTCCATAGTCAATAATATTTTCAAGAGCATTTAAAGTACCGTAGTTATTTTCAAAATCATGCATTAAAACAACATTTTCTCTTGATTTAGATAAAGAACCAATCACATTTTGATAAATTCGATTAGGATCTCTAACTCCAGCCCCATCTTCACAATCCACATTCCAATCAAAATAATGAAATCCTTTATTTGAAACATCACTTGTTAGTTGACTCATAATACCAGGTTGATACTTTTTACTAATAGTATTACTTCCACCACCAGGAAAACGAATAATATTAGTATATTCTCCAGTAATTTTATAAACTTTATCTCTAATTTTATTTAAATCACTAAAATAATTATCTACTGAACTATAAATATATTGATAATTATGAGTATAACTATGTAGAGCAACACTATGTCCTTCTGTATATTCTCTTTTAATTAAATAATTTAAACTATCATCATGATTAATAACAAAGAAAGTAGCATATATTCCTTTCTTTTTTAAAATTTCTAATATCTTAGGAGTAATACTATTACTAGGACCATCATCAAAAGTAAGATAAATAATTCCTTTCCCAGACTCCTGATTAGAAATTACTTCTACATATCTTTCTACACTAGAAGTATTATTACTATTATCAGTAGCAGTATAAGTAATTTTATAAGTTCCAACTTTTTTTGCATTAACTGTTCCTGAAACTTTAACCTCTATATTCTTATCACAATTATCTTTAACATCAAAACCAGGTTCTTGATAAGTATTATTTAAGTATAAATAAATTTTATTACTACCCTTTAAAGTAATTACAGGCTTTTCATTATCTTCATAATAAACATTTCTTGAAGTAACAAAAGTATTATGAGAAGAATCTTCCACTTTATAATAAATTTTATCTTTATCATTCTTAATTAACACCTTATCAGTAAGATCACCATCATATTCATCCTTAGCACTAAAACCAATTTCTTCATATTCTTCCGAAGGACAAACATAAACATCTTTAGATCCTTTTAAAATAATTTCAGGCTTTTTTTTATCAACAATTTTAATTAAAGCAAGCTTTTCGACAGAAAAAAAAGAATATTTAACTTGATAATGAACAAAATAATTACCGACTTCATGTTCTTTAACATCGCTTTTAACTTTAACTTTTTTATCGATTTCTTTATTCATAGCATAAGCATGATATTTAGGAATAGTTACTTTTTCATCATAATTAAATGTTGCTTTCTTTTTTTCTATTTCTATTTTAGGAGTTAAAAGATAACAAAAACAAAAAGTAAAAACCATAGAAATAAGTAAAACAATCGTTGCTAAAGTATAAAATTTTTTCTTTTTCTTTATCTTTATCTTTTTCTTCTTAATTTCTTTCATTTTTATCACAACCTACATCGCATATTATTATATCATGTAAAAATTGTTTTGGAAATATATTCTATTATTACTTTACATCAAAATTAACAAATTTATACTATAAAAATATTGTATCTGTCAAACAAAAATGCTATACTTATTTCATAATAAGAAGGAGTGAATTAGATGAAAAAAAATAAATTGCTTTTAAGTTTCATAATAATGATGTTCTTAAGTCTAAAGAATGTAAATGCAATTACATATACATCTACAGGAGTTTGTTACTATTTTAATCATACAACTGGAGCATACACTACTAATGGAAGTGGAGATGTTGGTAAAGATTGTATAAAAAAAATAGGAAATAAATATGCTTATTGCACCCAATATAGATTACATATTGATAGCAATACAGGATATACAAAAGATGGCAATTGGAAAAGTGACAGCAAAAAAGCTATCATAGCAGGAATGATTATTGAAGAAGTAAATAAAAAATATGACGGAACACAAGCTTATGCAATGACAGCTGCTACAATTAATACTTATTTTAATAAGGCATTAAATTCAGGAAGTTCTAGAAACTTTTATTCTACTAATAAAACAATCAAAAAAATTTATGATGATGTAATGAACAAATATAAAAGTGTAGTATTAAGTAAAAATATAAGCAAACCATCCTTTAAAGTAACAGATAGTGTTTTGAACTATGTTTCTGGTTCAACTTATATTTCAGATAAAATTACCTTATCAGGATTAAAAGAGTATGTAGGAGAAAGTTCAGATAAGGTAAGTTATATCCTTAGTGCATCATCCACAAAAGGAACGGTTAATTTCTGTACTTATTCCAATGGAACTGGATGTAAATCAACAGTTAGTTTTAAAGGAAGAAAGGATGACTATCCATTTTATATAAGAGTTGATGGAGCAGATGCCAACAATACAGTTACAATAAATGTAAAAGGCTCAAATTCAAGCAATTATCCAACCTCTGAAAGATATATAAAAACAGGCTCACAAAATCTAATTATTGGAGGAGATTTTGATGTTAAAAGAGGTACAAGCCAATCTGCGCAATTAACTATTCCTTCAATAACTAACCACAGAATTGTTGGTTATAAAGTCGATGAATCTGGAGAGTTATTAACAGGTTCTTCCTTAGAACTTTATAAAGATGATGTAAATAATAAAAATAATTTATTAGCCTCTAACAAAGATGGAAATTCTACAATAAGTTATACTAGTCCAACAACAGCAACTTCAGATGATGATTTCTTTAAACATAATTATTATTTAGTAGAAAAATCATCACCTGATGGATATGCATTAGATCCAAAAAGTACAAAAACAAGTATATATACTTATAATCCTAATGTAAATCCAAATACCAATAGCGTAAAATGCTATTATAATTCAGAAAATGACGCAACAAAAGAAGTTGATATTGAAAGATGTAATTTTTCTTCTTATGAATATAAATGTCAAGCCTCTACTGGAGGGGATCCAATAAATCTTTCTGATAAAGAAAATTGTGATTTTACAAAACCAGATACTGGGGATTCTTCAGGAGATACTTCTACTGGGGGAAATACAGAATCAGGAGGAGCAACAGATAACACACCATCAGCTGGAAGTGAAGCAGGTGGCACTACTACTGGAGAAACAGAAACTCCTACTACACCTAAAGTTACCTATGAAAAAATATGCTACAATAATACTTCAAAAAAGAAAGTGGATGATGAGACTTTTTGTAGTGACAAAGATAAATATATAAAAGTTTCTAAATCTAGTGGTAACTTAGCAATAACTAAAGTTAATGTTAAAAATAATATAAAAATAAGTAAAAGAGCTGCATCAGGAGATGAAGAAGTAGAAGGAGCAACACTAAAAATTTGTACATCAGCAACCTATAAAGATAAAAAAGAAAAATGTGATCCTGCAAAAACAATTAATGATGTTGAAATGACATGGATTTCTAGTTCAACACCAGTAGAGTTCAATGGACTAAAACAAGGGAATTACTATATAGTAGAAACAACACCACCAAGTGGCTATGTTATCGCTACTTCGGCAACGCCATTTAATATTAATGCAGCAGGAGAAGTAAGTAGTGGAAATCAAACAGTAAAAGATAATTGGATAATTATAAAAAATAAATTAAATTCCTTAACAATTAGCAAAACAGATGTTGCCAATAATAAAGAACTTCCAGGAGCAACAATAAGTATCTGTAGTACTTATACAGATGAAAATGGTAATGTAAAAACATTAGATGATCAATATACAAATGAATGTATTCCTGTAATATTAGCAGATGGAACAGAGGCAACATGGACATCATCAGATAAACCGAAGACAATATCTGGCCTTCCAGCAGGAACATATTATCTTGTTGAAAAAATAGCACCAAAAGGCTATTCTACTGCAGAATCCATCATTTTTACGATGAAAAGCGATGGAACTTTAACGGATAAAAATGGAAAAAGTTTAGCTAACAATAAATTAACTATGCATGATAAAAAAATTCAAGAAGTAAAAACAGGAATGGATAAATTATATAAAGTATTAATAATCTTATTAGCAGTAGCAGTATTAGGAGGAATAAGTTATTACCTTATCATCAAGAAAAATAAACCATCTATGACACCAAAAATAAGAAAAAGAAAAATTCATAAGTAAACAAATTACCGTTTACTTCCTTTTCTTTTTTTATAAATTTTGGAAATCTACTTGAAAAAAAGAAAGGATAACGTTATACTAAAAGTATAATACCAAGAGGGTATTAAAATAGAGGAGGAAAAATGAAAAGCTTAATTGGAAAAGAATGGCGTGACGCAAAAGATGGAAGCGTTATCGAAGTAAAAAATCCAGCAACTAATGAACTTATTGATACTGTACCAAGTCTATCAGCTGAAGAAGTAAATGAAGCAGTAGATTATGCTTATAATGCACAAAAAGATTGGGCAAAATTATCTATTCATGAAAGATGCGAAATTTTATCAAAATTTGTTAGTTTAGTAGAAAGAGATAAAGATTCTTTAGCAAAAACTTTATCTGATGAAACAGGAAAACCTATTAAAGAAGCATATAATGAAATTGCAAATATCTCTATTGGGGTACCTGCATATGTAGAAAAAATAAAACATGACTATGGAAACATGATCCCAAGAGGAACAGAAAAAGGGCAAGAAAATACAATTCAATATACAATTCAACAACCATTAGGAGTAATGGTAGCAATTATTCCATTTAATTTCCCAAGTGATATCTTTATTAACAAGATTCCACCTGCATTACTAATGGGAAATGCAGCAATCTTAAAACCTGCTAGTATAAATCCATTAACTCTAACTAAATATGTTGAATTATTAGTAGAAGCTGGTGTACCAGCAGGAGTTATCTCTGTTGTACACGGATCAGGAAAAGTAGTAGGAGAAGCTTTAACTTCAAATAAAAAAGTTTCTATTGTAAGTTTAACTGGATCAACAGCGGCTGGTATTGATGCAGCAGAAAGATGTGCTTCACACTTAGCACACTCATCACTAGAACTAGGAGGAAATGATGCCTTCATTTTATGTGAAGATGGAGATATTGACCTAGCTGTCGAAGAAACCGTTTGGGGAAGACTTTACAATACTGGACAAGTTTGTTGTGCTAGTAAAAGATTTTTAATCCAAAATTCAGTAAAACAACAATATATTGATAAAATGATTGAAAAGATTAAAACTTTAAAAGTAGGATATCCAAGTGAAATGGATACAGATATCGGTTGCTTAATTAGTGAAGAAGCAGCAATTGAGGTAGAAAGTCAAGTAAATAAAACAGTAGAACAAGGGGCAAAAGTAGTTTACGGTGGAAGAAGAAATGGTGCTTTCTATGAACCAACTATACTTGATGGCATTACCAAAGATATGGATGTAGCAAAAGATATGGAAATTTTTGGACCAGTCATCTCAGTTATAGGCTTTGATACAATAGAAG
>JAQXQC010000012.1 GCA_029100965.1 Bacilli bacterium
TATTTTGTATTTGATTAGTAGTGAGTTACAAGCTTTAGAAGAATTGAGTAAGATGTGTGGTGAAGTGAAGTCTAAGGAAAAGGAAAAGACTTCTTCGACACCGCTTGTAACGGTAAGTGATTTACAAAGAATGCCTCAAAACCAAGTAATTTGGTTGAGGCTTCGTATGATGCCTTTTAAGACAAAAATGACTCCTGATTGGAAAATGAATCAAGAGAATGCTTGGGGAGAGAGCTATGGAACAGCTACTTATCCTGTAAGAGAAAAGAAAGAAGTTCAATTATTTGATATTAGAGATTTTGTGAAGGAAAAGAAAAAAGAAAAAATGGAAGCGATGATGAATGGAGCTGCTTCTGACTCTTCTCCTATGGGAGGGGGAAATCCATTTGGAGGAATGTCTAATCCTTTTGCTTCACCTAATCCGTTTTCTGGAATGGGTGGAGGAGGAAATCCATTTAGTGGGTTAGGTGCACCTTCTAGTAGTTCACTTCCTAAAAATCCTTTTGGAGAAGAGAGTTTAAATTCTATTCTTGGAAATAATTCTAATTCTAGTAGTAGTGAAGAATCTAGTTTTAATGTTGATGATTTGGTAAAGAAGATTGATGCTAAAATTGCTGAATTGGAAGAAGAAGAAAGAAGAGAGCAAGAAGAAAATAGGCAGAAGGAACAAAAGGTAATTGATGCTGAAATAGAAGATAAAAAAGATAAGAATTTATATGAAGAAGGAACATATAGTGATGACTTCTTTAATGATTTTTTCTCGGATGATTAATTTTTTTAGATTGTTTTATTGGTTCTTTGTCAAGTAGTGTTGGTGGAACCAAAAACTAATGATAAATGAACTTTGTGAGAGAGCTAAAATTCAGCTCTCTTTTGTTATGCTTTAATTGGATTATACAATCCTTTAACAAGCATAACTCTTGCTTTTAAATGAGTGAATTTTTTGTATCCACATGCTGTATGTTTAATTTGCTTAATAACATTATTAATTCCTTCTACAATTCCATTTGAATATTCATAATCAAAAGAGTTCTTTATATATTTTTCCATATTTTTAAATGTCTTTAATACTTTTTTCATATCTTTAGATATATATTTATTGTTCTTATTGTTATTAACAATTTTATAAAATAATTCTTTATCTCTATTATTAATTGCTTTATCCAATCCTTGATATATTTGATATTCATTATATAATGTTTTATCAGTATTAATTAAATATGATACTATTTCTTTTTGAGTAATTTTCCTTCTAAAGTGTTTATTATATCTTTTCTTTTTATCATCTAGTTCGTTTTCTTTCTTTAAAATTAATTTCCAATATTTTTTCATTTTTTTATAATTTGGATTAGATTTATTACATAATCTTTTTCTAGTATTATCTAAAGCGTTTCTTGATTGAATAACAATATGAAATCTATCAGATATTAAAATAGCATTTTTAAAGAGATTATGCATTAATTTATAATAAGGTTTATATAAATCCATTGTGATTAATTTAACTTTATCTCTTTCTTGTTTAGAATATCTTTTAAAATATTTTTCAATATCATAAGATAATCTACTATTATTAATATCAAATATATTATGATTATCTTGATTAACAATAATAAAAGCCATTTTTGATTTAGTGTCTTTAGTGGCGTTAAATTCATCTATACCTATCTTTTCTGGAAGTTTACCATAATTTTTAATTAATTTATCTTTGGATATTGTATCTAAAATTCTGTTCACATGACTAGGAGAAACATTATTTCTTTTAGCAATATCCTTTTCAGAACCTTTTTCCATTAAGTCTAATTTAATGTTAAGATTAGTATCATTAGAAATTTGTTTATGAAAATCTACAACATTAGTAGAGGCAGTAAAAGTTCTATTACAATTTTTACATAAGAATCTTTGCTTATCAAGCATTAGTAGAGTATTATAGGCACAGGCTTTAGTAACTTTAATCTTACAATTTTTTTTCCAGTTCCATTTAATGATATCGTCAAATGATTCATTTACACATCCACATTTAGGACAAAAGTTAGGAATATAAGTAAGATAACCATGAAATACTTTTGTTTTAATTCCTTTAGTGTTTACAATTTCTAAACAATTTTCATTAAAATAAATATTTTTATCTTCAATATTTAACATAAGTTTGGTATACTCAGTATGAGTCATTTAATCAGATCCTTTCAATGTTTTATTTTGGCAATTACATTGTATCATAAGTTTCTGGTATGACTCACTTTTATTTTAATAAAAATAGTGTAAGTGATTTT
>JAQXQC010000013.1 GCA_029100965.1 Bacilli bacterium
TAGACAATCATAATTTTAATTTAAAAGATAATTATAGATTAGATTATTTCTTATCTAAAAGAATATAAAAAAATACAAATTAATTATATAACTTGTATTTTCTCTTAAAATTTTCCAACATTTACTTTACTTCATCTAGTAAATTAACAGCAGATTAAAAGCTATTAAAATTCTAAAAAATTCACAATTTTTATTTTTGTAACTTTGATGTTAATTTAAAACATTTATATAAATTTATTTGATACTATATAATTAATTAAACTATAATAATACATAAAGTAGTACTAGTTTAATAAAAGAGTGTCTATTATGAAAGAGAGTGAAAAAAATATATGAAAAAAAATCTTAAAAGTCTTATTTTAAAAGGGGTGTTAGGTTTTATATTTATTTTTTTAATATTTATTAATTTAGGAAAAGCTTCATATAATAATATTAAAACTGATTTTGAAACTCCTATTATTAATACCTTAAGTATTAAATCTTTTTTTGAAGGAATACTAGGCTCTATTACAGGAGGAAGTAAATTAAAAGTTGACAAAGAGGTTACTATATCATCAACTAATGTATGTAATTTTGCAAATGCTACAGGAAAAAGAAATAAAGATTATTGTGTTAATTTGCATGCAAACATTTATTATTCTAATAAAAAAACCAAAAATTGGGCACTATTAGTTCATGGAAACATGATGAGTGCAAATTCAATGGCATCCGCTGTTGGAAAAATGTATCTTGATAACAATATTAATATTTTAGCTATTGATTTAAGAGGATTTGGGAACAGTTCTGGTAGCGTTGCAATGGGATTTTTAGAAAGTCTTGACGTAATGAATTGGTTAGATTTTTTGAATAGTAGTAACGAAATAGCATCAGATAGAAAACCAGAAAAAATACTTATTCATGGGATATCACTTGGAGGTGCTACTACGATTCAAACTCTTACTATGGGTGGTTTAAATGTTTCAGGTGTTGGCGTAATGCCATCTATATCTAGCAAAAATGTAGTCGGTGTTGTAGATGATTGTGGTTATACATCAATGAATGGAATTATAACATCCATGTTACCTAGTTTAGGTGGAAACAAAAATACAATCTCAAATAATTCAAAAGAACTATTTGGAAATGGAAGTGGATTTAATAGTTGGGGTGCAAGTAAAAAAAGTAATAATGGTTTAGGTAGTTTAGGAAACATCACATTAAATGGGAATAATGATAATTTAAAAAATACTTTAATAAAAACTGTTTTAACAGGTAATTTAATAAAAACAGGATTAAATACAGAAAATTTTGAACTTTATCAAGATGCTTTTGGCAATAATAGAACAGCAGATAAAAATATTAAAGTTATGGTTATTCATGGATCAGGAGATACAACAGTTCCCCCTACAAATGCTGATATTGTAATTCAAAATAGTAATGTAATTGAAACTTACAGACCTGATGGATCACCACATGCATTTATTGTTGTAGGTCAACATAAGAAAGAATATACTGAAAAAGTAGATAGTTTTGTAGAAAATTTATCTATGAATACAAAAAATGATTCAAATAATAATTCTAAAGATAGTTTTATAGGAAAATTTTTTGGTAATTTATTTAAAAATAACAAATAAAAAGATAAATAATTAACATAAGGTGATATTATGAATAATAGTGATACATCCCAAGAATCTAGTATATTAGATATAAATACTGACAAAAATTTAAATAGCAATAATGATAATTTTACAATCACATTAATAGAAGAAAATAGCATAAGAAATATTTCTTTAAATAAATTTAGAAAGAAGAAAATATTATTTGGCAGAGGAACTAACAATGATATTGTTTTAAATTCATTATTAGTTTCTCCCAATCATGGTTTTTTTGAAATTATTAATGGAAAAGTAAAAATTGTTGATAATTCAAGTGTTAATGGAATTTTTGTTAATGATAATAAAGTGGTTGAAGCATTTTTAAAAGATGGAGATGCAATAAAAATTGATAATCCTATTGAACCATTATCAATAGGAGTAATTATGATTGTAACTCTTGGAGAAAATGTCAATGAGTGGCAACAATTTGATATGACATCTAAAGATACTATTACAATAGGAAGAAATTCTAGTTCTGATATTGTAATTAATCATGTTAGTGTTCCACTTAATATAGCTAATATTTATGTTCAAAATAATAACTTTATTTTAGTTCCAAGTTTAAGTACAAATAATATTTTAGTAAATGGTAAATCAATCTCTAATTCATTACTTTTAAAAAATAGAGATGTGATACTAATCGCGGATGCAAAATTAATTTTTGATAATGGTCATATTTATTATCAGCTATATAGTAGAGGAGTAGAAATTGAAGCAGTTGATATAATGAAAACTGTTCGAGTAAAAGGAAAAAAGAAAGATATTTCTTTTCATGTTAGCATGTCTATTAAGCCTGGAGAATTTGTTGCCTTTGTTGGTGGGTCAGGAGCAGGAAAAACAACTTTTATGAATTGTATTAGCGGCGTATCAAAGCCAACAAGTGGCTCTGTATATATAAATGGAAATGATTTATTTAAAAATTATTCGGTTTTGAAAAAAATAATTGGCTATGTTCCACAATCAGATATTGTTTTTGATGATTTAACTTTATATGATATGTTAAAATATTCTGCAAATTTAAGAATGCCAGATGATTTAAGTATTAAAGATAGGGAAGCAAGAATAGAAGAAGTTTTAAAAATAGTTGAGTTAAGTGATAAAAAAGATGTTATGATTAGAAGTTTATCTGGTGGTCAAAGAAAAAGAGCAAGCATTGCTGTTGAACTTTTAGCAGATCCTAAATTATTCTTTTTAGATGAACCAACAAGTGGCCTAGATCCAGGTACTGAAAGAAATTTAATGAATATTTTAAAGAAAATGACTAAAATGGGGAAAACCATTATTTTAGTAACTCATAATACATTAAATTTGCATTTATGTGATAAAATTTGCTTCTTTGGTAAAGGCGGTAAATTATGCTTTATGGGAACACCTAGCGAAACATTACAATTTTTTAATGTTTCAGATTTTGTTGATATCTATAACCTAATTAATGATGATGTAGATTCTTGGTATAATAAATTTAATTCTATTAACACTTTTAAAAAAAGTTCTAATCAGATTGTATCAAAATTTTATAAAAATAATAAAAATAAGCGTTCCTTTTTTAAACAGTTTATAACTTTGTCAAAAAGATATATAAAAACAATAGTTAATGATAAGCAAATGTTATTATTATTGTTATTGCAATCTCCTTTTATTGCTTATATGTTTGCAATAGTTGCACCAGATGATATGTTTGAAGGATATGAAACAACAAAGATGATGCTATTTTCTATGACAATTGCTGCAATATGGCTAGGAACATTAAATTCTATACAAGTTATATGTAAAGAAAAAGCTATACTAAAAAGAGAATATATGGCTGATTTAAAATTAAGTGCTTATTTTGCTTCTAAATTAGTAGTACAAGTTATTATTTGTGCAATTCAATCTTTTTTATTTATAACAGTTTTTATTGCAGCATTTGGTTTTGTTCCGGATAACGGGATAATTACAAGTTGGCCTTTAGAAATGATGTTTACCTTTTTTTTAATTACAGTAAGTTCAACTTGTTTAGGATTACTTTTATCAACGTTATCAAAAAATACATCAAATGCTGTAATGTTAGCACCAATTACATTAATTCCTCAATTAGTGTTAAATGGTTCTTTTATAGAATTAAACGGGATATTAGAAAAAATTTCATTTTTCATTTTGGATAAATGGGCAATTCAACTATTTGGTATAAGTTGTGATTTAAATTCTATGCCAAATGAAATACAAAAACTTCAACCAAGTTTTGTAAGAGATATAGAAGATTGTTTTGCATTTACAAGTAGTCATTTTTGGGAAGATACAAGGATTGTCATAATTATGGCATTTGTAATATTAATTATATGTTATTTTACTTTAAAATGGCAATTAGAAAGTAGGAAATAGGATGGAAAAGAAATTATGGAATAATTGGAAAATAGCAGAGAAAATTGGAGAAGGACCAAATGGGGAAGTTTATAAAGGTGTTCAAGAAATTAACGGAACTTACCATTATTGTGCCATTAAATACATAAGTTTACCAAAGAAAGAAAATGATTTAAATAAATTGATAAAAAAAGGAATTATTAAGTCAAAAAAAGAAGCAAATAGTTATTACTTAAACTTAGCAAATAAATTGCAAGAACAATTTAATTTAGTAAAAAACTTTCAAAGCAACTACGTTTTAAAGTATTATGATTATTATCAAGAACGAAAAAAAGATGGAATAGGATTTGATATTTATTTAAGAACAGACTTATTTTCAGAAGTAATAGGAGATATTACAACAAAAAAAATAACTTCATACGAGGTTGTACAATTAGGAATTGATATATGTAATAGTATAGAGTTTTTATCAAAGAATGGTATCATATACAAGAATATAAGTCCTAATAATATTTTTATCAGTAGTGATGGTCATTATAAATTAGGTGATTTTATTATTCCATATATAATTGAAACAAAAAAAGAAGAAGATTATTACATTGCTCCAGAAATATATAATAATCAAAAAAATGAAATTAGTTATAATTCAGATGTTTATTCATTAGGATTAATAATGTATCAGTTATTAAATAAAAATAAACTACCTTTTGTTAATGTTTTTTGTAGCAATAAATCTGCTAAACAAGCAAGAATGTGTGGAATTGATATTCCAAATTTAAAAAAACAAAATCAAGAGTTAATGAGAGTAATATTAAAATCATGTTCATTCCTACAAAAAGATAGATATAATTCACCAAATTTAATGAAAAAAGATTTACAATTAATATTAGATAATAAACTTATTACAAATTTACAAACAGATAAATATATAAAAAATGATAAAACAATTAGTATTTATGATAATAAAATGGTAGAAAATGTATCATCTTTAAGTAAAGAATCTTTTTTGATTAATGAAAAATTAGATAAATTAGCAAATGAAAAATCAATATTAAAAAGATTTTTTTTAAAAATTAAAAATGTTTTTTCTAACGAAGATTTTCTAAATGACAAAATAATCATTCCTTTTAATAATATAAAGGAAAAAATATCTAATAAACATTTCTATATAGATAATTGGAAAAAAATAGTTGGTTTTCTTGCAATATTGTTTTTAGTTTTGTTTTTAAGATTTGGGGTATTTAGTACAAAAATTTGTAAAAATGGTTACATTAATAATCTAGGGGTTTGTGTTAAAGGATGGTACACTTGTGAAAAAGGATATACGCTAAATAAAAATAATAAATGTAGTAAAACTTTAAAATCAATTGACGCCAATATAAAATATATTTGTGAAAAAGGGTATACTTTAAAAGATAATATGTGTTTAAAAAACGATACTAAGGATGCAAAACAAGCATATCAATGTGCAGGATTAGGAGTACTTAAAGGAGATAAATGTATTCAAGAGCAAAGTACTAAAGCAGCAGTAACTTATACTTGTCCAAGTGGATATATTTATTATGAAGATAAATGTTTTTCTGCTAGTAATAGAAATGCTAGTAGCAATTATTATTGTCCAAGTGGCTATAGTTTATCGGGAAGTAAATGTTCAAAAACAGAATATAGTAATCCTAATAGTAGTTCTGGTTCATATAATTGTAATAGTAATGAAACTTTGATTGGGAATAAATGTTACGTTAATGCCAGCTGTTCGACAACTTCAGGAAATGGTTATAAAAATCCTTATTGCTATATGTATCCTAATATGCCAGGATGTGATAATAATCCTACCACAACATGTACATGTCCATCAGGATATAATAAGCAAGGCACACAATGTTATCGAGAAGCTTCTTATAACTCTGGTAATTCATATTGTACTAAAGGTGTTTTAAGTGGTAATTCTTGTATTTATACATCAACAATTGATGCTTTAATAAATTATACGTGTCCAACAGGATATCAAGTTTATGGCAATCAATGTATGAAAACAACATCAACTAAACCAACATCCAAATATTATTGTGCAGGAGGACTAGAATTAAGAGGAACAGAATGTATCGCTACTATAACCGCAAATGCTATTAATGGTTATGAATGTGATAATGGTTATACTTTATTAGGAAATACTTGCGTATTTAATGATAGTAAAGAAGCAACAATTGAATATAGTTGTTCTAAAGTATATAGTCTTAATAAAAATAAATGTGAAAAATATAAAATAAATTCTCCTAAAATTCATTATGGGGATAAAAATTAAATTAATATTAATTTTTTTAAGAAATAAAATATACTAAAATCACGTCTAAAATTTAGAATGTGATTTTTTAGGTTCGCTGAATTTTGAAAAAACGTTATACTTAGTATAGTATTCTTTTTTAAATATTATTTTCAAAATAACTATAGAAAGTTAAAAATAGTAGTACATATTTTTTGAAATATTCTTCAAATTTATTGATATTCTTTTTTTCAAAAAAATAAAAAAGGACTTGAAAAAAAGTTTTCCACAAACATATTAACATCAAGCTAATATATGATAAAAAATAGTTAAACGCTTGTAAACTTTGTAGAAAAAAACAAATGAAGTTGCTATACTGTAAATGAGAATAGAAAAGGGAAAAGAAAAGAAAGGAAAAAAGAGATGAAAAGACAAATTAAAGCCATGGGAAAAATGGGTAAAATTTTATTGATTCTAATGTTTTTATTTTCACAACTTTCTTTTCCAATAGAAGTTTTAGCTGATGAATTAAGTCAGGATGAAGAGACAACTATGGAAACAGAAAATAAAGACGAAAGTCAAAATATTGAATCAGAAGAAAAAGAAGAAACTACAACACCAGAAGAAAACAAAGTATCAGAAGAAGTTAATGAAAATGTTTCTGATTATTCGGTAAGTAATCAACAAGAAACAAATTCTGCAAATCAAGTAACAGAACCAGAAACCAAAAAAGTAATGATTTCTATAAATAATGAAGAATTAGAAAATAATGAATATATATTGAGGAGCAATGATGAGAATAAAACTCTTGAAATTTCTTATGGATATTCAGATGATTTACAAAAAGATACTGTTGATTTTAGTAACAAGTTATATGGAGATTATTATTTTAACTATACTTTAGAGAATAACGAAGAAGTGAAATTTACCATTCATTATAATGGAAATAATGATGAAATTTTAAAAAAATATTTATCTTCAAATTTAAGAATCGAAGACGGAAAAATTATCGTTTATGGTAAAAAAGAAGGAATCAAACCAGAGGACTTTTTAAAAGAATTCAATTGGAATGAACTAAAAACAGATTATGAAGTAACAGATTATTCATTAAATAGTCAAGAAGAATTGATTAAAACAGGGGATATCCTATCAATTAAAGTATCAGCAAACCAAAATGCAACTGCTACAGTTAACTACTCAATCCAACTATTAGGAGATTATAACAATGATGGCTTAGTAGATGAAAAAGATTCTGAATATATTATTGATGCGATATTAAATAATAATACAGAACAAAATTTTAATATTATTGATGCTACAAATCCAGTGTTCAAAACGGGATTATGGGAAAACAATGCAACAGCAAAAGATGAATTAGAAAATTCTCTTGTTACAAAGAAAGAAACTTATGTAGGAGAAGAATTAGTTGTAAAATATTATCTTAACGGTTTTAAAGAAGATAAACTAACTGGTATTGAAGGAACAATTAATTATAATAAAGATTTATTAGAATTAATGAATGTAGAAACTAATGCTACATTTGGTGGAATGAATGAAAATAATCATTTTGCATATTTATTAGATGACTATTCATCAGAAAATGCCTTTATGACTTTAACATTTAAAGTACTAAAAAAAGGGGAAGCCAATATATCAATTGATGATATTAAAGCATCTAATGGAGTAGAAGTAAATCTAAATGATAATATTTCAACAATAGTAAAAATTAGCGAATATGGAAAAGGTGGAGATGTTGAGGAAAATCAAAACTCAGTAACAACAACACAAAATACAGATTCTACTCCATCTGTTCAACTAGTAAATTTAGTAGCAACTCCTACAACTACTGTAACGGCAAAAACAATTAAATTATCAAGTGATAACTTAATTAAAACTTTAAAAATCAAAGGTTATACAATCGATTTTGATCCAAATAAATTAGAGTATTCTATTAAAGTAAAAAATAATACAAAATCATTAGATTTAGAAATAGTTTTAAGTGATGAAAATGCAAGTTATGAGGTAAGTGGAAATCAAAATTTTAAAGTAGGAGAAAATTTAGTAACAATAAAAGTAACAGCAGAAGATGGCAGTGAAAGAACTTATACACTTAAAGTAACAAAAGAAAAAGCAAAAGATACAGAAGAAAAAGAAGAAAAAAGTTCTTCAAAAACAATTATCATTATTTTAATTATTCTAGTAATTATTGGTTTAATTTATGTAATCTTTAAAGATGATGAAGAAGATAATAAAGAAAGTAAGAAATAAAATTACTTTCTTTATTTCTTTAGAAATCTTACGACAGAGAAATATTGTTTTATCAACTTACAAAAAAGTGTAAAGAATAGAATTTAATGTTATTTTTTGTTCCAAGAAAAAATGGAACTAATTGACAAAATATCAAAATAGTATATAATGAAAATAAGAGGTGGTTTATCATGATAGAGTATGCCAATGAATCAGTTATCAAATTATTAAAGCAGTACGATATGTTTTCTAAAAGTTTAAAATATACATCTGATTTAAAACAAAAAAATGATATCTGCGATGAAATGACGAAAATAATTCAAAGTGTATTAGAAATCACAAATGCAATTTATGAGGAAAAATTCAAAAAGGTAGAAAAAAGATCAGTATACTTAATGAGTGAAGAAAGAACGAGACTTTTAGAATTAATTAATTTAATAAATGAGCGTAGAGCATATGTTAATAATCAAGTTGTAAGTAACAAAGAATTAACTGGTATTGGTATAGATGTACAAACCATTCTAGGAGAAGAAAAATTAGAAGAGTACAAGCAACAAGTTAAAATTATCGAAAGATACAAAAATAACATTAAATTAGAAGGAATTTTAAAAGAAGAAATTAAAAGCTTAGACAGCAGCATTAAAAAAGCAAATGATAAAATTAAAAATAATGAAAATTTAAATAGTCAATTAGAAGAAAGAATGACACATCTTCTAGAAAATGCCTTTAAAAAGCTTTCTTTATATGAACTAAAAGAAAGAAAAAAAGAAATTGACCTAGCTTATACAGAATTAGGCTATTCCTTAGAAAAAGCTAAGGAAAATGCCAAAATAGCCCGCCGAGATTGTTCAGAAGAAATCATTCTTGAATGTGATAATATGCTAGCATCTATTACATTAGAGTATGAGCGCTATAAAGAGAAAAAACTAATCTTAAGTCTAATTGATATCTACAAAAGACCAGTTAGTAATTATCAAGAGATATTAAATAAAAGAGAAGAAATGAATAATATCTTAATAAATATTACTAGTAGTGATTTATATGCAATGGTGGGAACAGAATTAAATAAAGAATATGCCACAATAAAATTAGAGCAACAAGATGTAGCCACCCTAAAAAGTTTAGTAGAAGAAAAAGATATTAAAAGTAGTAATCTAGAAGATATTATAGAAGAAAATAACAGTAAAGAGTTAAAAGGATTACTAGCAAATCTACTAGAAAATGAAAAAAAATATCAAGAAAAACTTTTGCAAGAAAAACAAAAACAAGAACAAGAAAGATTAGAACAAGAAAGACTTGAAGAAGAAAAAAGGCAAAAAGAAATTGCTAGAAGACAACAGGCACTAGAAGAAGAAAGAAAAAAAGAAATTGAAAGAAGAACAAAAGAATTATTAGTAGAAAAAAAGAATCCAATCTTAAACTCTACAAGAGAAAATATACATGAGGAACATGCTAAAGAAGTATTTTCTTCAACAAAAAAGAATGCTGAACCAATGAATAGTTCTCGAGAAACAAAAAGAAAATCACTTCCAAGCGGAACAACAAGAGCAAGTTCATCACGAGCAGCATCAACTTATTCAATGTCCAACAGCCAAGAAAACGACAAATCAAAAATAAATGAGCTAAGACCAAAAAGAAGTGAAACTTCAAAAAATATAGCTGAAAAAACTATTCAACCACGACAAAAAACAGAAGATTTTTTTAGTGCACCTTCGCAAAAGAAAAACGTAATTGATGAAGGAATTCCAGTAATAAGAAATAAAAATTTAGATAATCAAGTAGTAACTTCAAAAAAAGCTGCAGAAGAGAAAAAAGTATTTCCTGATATTCCATTAGAAAAGAAAGAAAATATCTTTCCAAGTTTCCCAGAAATAAACAAAACAAATTCATTTTTTGATGAGGATGAATTTAAAGATTTAAGTAATTATATGGAAGACAACAAAAAAAATAGTTGGTTTTAAAACTGAATAAGAAGAGGTGAAATTATGCAAGATTGTGCTAGTAGTAATAAGATAAAAGAAAACAAGTATAAGATACTAAGAATGAGTTTATTATTGGGAAGAGGAGAAAATCAAGAAGAAACTTTAACAAACTTCGAAGAAGCAGCTCGTGATATTGACACGATGAATGATGAAATTTACCTTAATGACTTAGAAGGAAAATTTTATGATACATTAACATTAGAAGAAGAAGAAAAAAAATTATCAGTTTTAGTAGATTACATTGGAGGAAGAGTTGAACAAAGAATATCGCTATTAAGTGACTTTTCTAATGTAACAGGATATGATTTAACAAATTTACCTCCAATAAAATACTATGACAAATTAGATGGATATAAAGAAAGATTAAAATATATTAGAGAGTATCTAAGTAATATAGAGGGAATTAAAAATCTTGATAATGAGATTAATGATGCTGAAAAAAAATTAAAAGAAGCTTATTTAAACAAAGCAACAGCAGAAGACTATAATAGTCGCAATGAAGAAATATTATTAAATAAATTTGAAAATTTATTCAAATCTACTGCTTTAAAAGATATTACAGAAGAAAATATTAATGAGAAAGTAGAAGAAGTATCATCATTAGCAGAAGAAAGTAAAAAGTCTTTAGATATTTTTAATAAATCATTTGCTACTCTAACAGGTTCTGGAATTAGTTATGAAGAAGAAGAAGAATATAAATCATATGTAGAAAATGCCAAAGAAGTATATTACATAAATAAAGAGCAAGAATATATCTTAAAAATTTATCAATATTTATTAAAAAGTCAAATTGAATATAATACCATTTTAGAAAAAAGAGAAGCGATTAATCAATTATTATATGAAAGAATGGAATTAAGAAAAGACTTAAAAGTAAAAGAACCAGATGCTTTAAATAATTTATATGACTTATTAGAAAGACAATTTGAAGACATTAAACATCAAAAAGATAATATTGAATTAATTGATAATTTAACAGAAAATATCAATAAATATAAAGAAGCTCTAAATGAATTAGAAGTTGATAATCAAAAAGTAGAAATTTTAGCATTATTAAGAGAATTTTGCTTAATTGATACTTACAATGAAGATGTTTCAAAGAAAGAAGCACAACCTCAACAAATTAGCACCCCAGAAGAATCGATAACTTCTTCTGATGCTTCTTCAAATAAAGAAGAAGAACCACCAAAAGAGGTAGAAGTAAAAGAACCAGAACATAAAAATTCAGATATTTTTAGCGATACAAAACAAGAAGTTACTCCAAAAATAACAATTCAAACTCCAAGTATAGAAGAACCAATAGAAAAACCTTTGGATAATGAAATTATAAAAGTAGAACCTGCCGAGCATATTGATATAGAATATATTCAATCAAAAGCTAGTAAAGTAATGCAAAGAGTAGGAGAAATGTTAGGAATAAAAACAAAAGATAGCAAAATCGTTAGTTTTGAAGAAAAAAATACTTCTCCAGTCCAAACAAAAGAAGAAGCACAACCAGAAAATAAAATAGCAGAACAACCTATACCAAAAGTAGAAAATCCATTATTCAGTAATAATATTTCTACCCCTCAAGAACAACCAAAGGTAGAAGCAACAACTTCAGAAGATAAATTCAAATTCCCTGAAAACAATAATACAAACAATGATTTTTGGTTCTCAAGTGATACACCTGATGCCCTAAAAGAATTACCAGATTTAGAGGTTTCAGAAAATAAAGATCTATTTGGTAATAATTTTACTCCAAGCCTAGATTTCCCAGATTTGAACCTAAACTTTGGGCCTAACAGCAAGGAGGAAAATGAATGAAAATAGAGATAAATAAAATTATTACCTTAGGAAATAATGAAAGATATTTAGTAATTTCTCATGTCACTCATCGACAAAAAGAATATTATTACATAGCAGAATTAGATGAAAGTGAAAAAGACATCAAAGATAATTATAAAATCATGGAATTATCTGAAGAAAATGGAAAATCATTATTAAATGAAGTAGTAGGAGAAACAAATTTAAAAACAATATTACCATTATTTGTAAACGATATTGTGAAATAATACCAAATCTATGGATATTATTTCTTTTTTTTGATATAATCTACTAAGAATGTGAGGTAGAAAAATGAAGAAAGTTGTAGTAATTGGTGGAGGAACAGGACAGTCAACTCTTCTAAAAGGATTAAAACTATTTCCCATTGAAATTAGTGCAGTAGTATCAGTTTGTGATGATGGAAGAAGCACAGGGAGATTAAGAAAAGAATTTGATACTTTTGCTGTTGGCGACATTCGCCAAGTAATTATATCTTTATCAGAAACAGAACCATTATTTGAAGAATTATTAAATTATCGCTTTAATACAACTAGTGATTTAAATGGTCATGCTGTGGGAAACCTTCTCCTAACAGCATTAGCCAATATTACAGGAAACATGCAAGAAGGAATTGAAACTATAGGTAAAGTCTTAAAATTAAAAGGCAAAGTTTTACCATTTACTTTTGATAGCCCAGTATTAATAGGAAAAATGAAAGATGGAAGCACTATTGTTGGAGAACATAACATCACGCAAAGTGAGCAAGCAGTAGAAAGCGTCTATTATGAACATGAAATAAAAGTAAACCCAAGCGTAATAAAAGCAATAAAAGAAGCGGATTTAATTTTACTTAGTATGGGAAGTTTATACACAAGTATCATTCCAGATTTACTAAGCAAAGAATTAATTCAAGCAATAGATAACAGTAAAGCCAAAATTATGTATATTTGTAATATGATGACACAACCAGGAGAAACAGATGATTTTAAAGCAAGTGACCACGTAAATGTACTAAATAGTTATCTAGGAAAAAAGAAAATCTCTATAGTCATAGCAAATCATGGTCCAATACCAGAAGAAATGATTAAAAAATATTGGAAAAAGGAACAAAAAAGTCCCGTTTTATTAGATAAAGAAAATTTAAAAAATGTAAAATTAATCGATAAAGATTATGTTGCTGTGGTAGATAATGTTATTCGCTACCAACCAGATAAACTAGCTCTTGATATTTATGGACATTTAATTGAAGAGGAAGAAAACTAATGTCATTTACAGCAAATATTAAAGAAGAAGTAACAAGACTAGAAGGAAATGTCCTAGAATATTTAGCTGAATTATCTTGTATTATTAGAAATAATGCGACAATAAAAGAAGAAATTATCATTACAGTAGAAAATAATGCCGTAGCAAGAAGAATATTCAAATTAATCAAAAGTATCTATGATGTTACCCCAGTAATCACTGTCCGAAAAAGATATAACTTTAACACTAATCTAAGTTATATCTTGAAAATAAAACAGAAAAAAGAATTAATTCTAAAAGATTTATCCATTGTTATCGATGGTGTTTATCAAAATATCCCTAAAAGTTATTTAATCAATGATGAAGAATGCCTAAGAGCATACTTGAGAGGATTATTTATCTCAACAGGAAGTATCAATGATCCCAAAACATCTAGATATCATCTTGAATTTATTGTAGATAATAAAGAATATGCCCTATTTCTAGTGGAATTATTAAATAGATTTCGATTAAATAGCAAAATGATTAGTAGAGAAAAAAATTATATGGTCTATATTAAGGAAGCAGAAAAAATCTCTGACTTTCTAAGAATTATTAATGCTTACCAAGCAGTAATGTATTTTGAAGATATTAGAATTTATAGAGATCATAAAAATATGACTAATCGCTTAAATAACTGTGAACAAGCAAATATTGACAAAATATTTTTAACTGCAGCCAAACAATTAAAAGATATTGAAAAATTGAAAGAATATGATTTATTAGATGTCTTAGATGAAAAATTAAAAGAAGTAGTAGAATATAGACAAAAGTATCCTGAAAGTTCTTTACAAGAATTAAGTGAAATCATGAGTAATGAACTTGGATACAGCATATCAAAATCAGGATTAAATCATCGCTTTCGAAAAATAAAAGAAATAATAAAAAGAATTGAAGATAACCAAGAAGAAAAAAATGTAGATTAATTTTTTCTTCTTTTTTGTATATTCCTCTCTCTAGTCAGCATATTTTTAAATAGAGGAGGAAGACTATGGAAAAAGCTTACATGGGAATTGATATTGGATCTATTTCCACAAAAGGAGTAATTATCAATCAAGAAAATCAAATATTAGCAAGTGAGTACTTACTTACTGAAGGAAATCCTATTCAAGCAGTAAAAAGACTAATCAGTATTTTAAAACAAAAATTAAACCATAAAAAATATCGAGTAGTATCGATTGGAACTACAGGCTCAGCGAGAAAACTAATTGGTGTAATGCTAGGAGCAAGCATAATAAAAAACGAAATTACCGCACATGCCATCGGAACAACTTCTATTTATCCTGATGTCAGAACCATTTTCGAAATAGGAGGACAAGATTCCAAAATTATTATCTTAAGAAACGGAATTGTTGTAGATTACGCAATGAACACCCTATGTGCTGCAGGAACCGGTTCTTTTTTAAGCTCTCAGTCAAGAAGATTAGGAGTAGATGTGAAAGACTTTGGCAAAATTGCCTTAACAAGCAAAAATCCCACCCTAATAGCTGCACGATGCACAGTATTTGCAGAATCTGATTTAGTACATAAAGCACAAATCGGTTGCAAAAAAGAAGATTTAATCGCTGGACTCTGTAAAAGTGTTGCAGACAACTACTTAAACAATGTTGGAAAAGGGAAAAAAATTATCGGGCCAATTATCTTTCAAGGAGGGGTTAGTAAAAATATTGGGGTCTTAAAAGCTTTCGAAGAACTAACGGGCCAAAAAATATTAGTAGATAAAAATTCTCACTTAATGGGGGCTTTAGGAGTAGCAATTCTAGCCAAAAAATCAGGCAAAGAAACACCTTTTTCTTTTGATATTGAAGATATAACCTTTGAAACAAAAGGAAGAAACTGTCATGGATGTGCAAATCACTGCGAAATTATCTATGTAAAAAGAAATGACAAGATTATTGATGCTTGGGGGAATCGATGCGAGAAAGGGCAAATCAAAATAACAGCATAATCCAAATTCACCCAAGTTTTTACATTATAGCACTAGGCTTTGTCTTAACAGGATATTATTTAAATTTAATTATCTTTACCTCATTAATCATATTTCATGAATTTGGTCACTTTATTGCTGCTAAACTCTGTCAGGCAAAAGTAAAAAAAATCGTGATTTATCCCTATGGCGGAAAAACAATTTTAGAAGATTATCTTAACAGAGATATTCATCAAGAAATATTCATTGCCTCATCAGGTGTTATTTTTCAATTTATCTATTATTTATTTATTTGTTTTTTACACCAAAAATACTTCATTAGAACCTATACTATGAATTTATTTACGCTATATAATAGTCAGATGATTTTTTTTAACTTACTACCTATCTATCCATTAGATGGAGGAAAAATCTTAAATATGTTACTATGTATTACCTTTCCCTATAAATTAGCAAATCTTTTAACCATTACATTATCTCTTACAAATATTATTCTATTATTGACTATTCATATTTATCAATACAATTATTCTAATTTAATGATTGGTTTAATTCTTCTTTATTATTTATATCTTTTTTACCAAAAAAGAAAATACTTATATCAAAAATTTTTATTAGAAAGATACTTATACCATCTCAATTATCCAAAATTAAAAATAATAAAAAATATCAACCAAATGTATAAAAATAAAAGTCATCTAATTTATCATCATAAAAAATATCAAGAAGAAGCTACTATTCTAAATCAGTATTTTAAAAATAAAAATAAACGCTCTATACAATAAAAAAATTTTTTGCTATAATAGTATTAAAATAAGGAGTGTGTAAAAATGGGAAATCAAATTCAAATATTAGGACTCATTATAATGTTTTTGTTAATGGTATTTTATTGGATAGAAAAAGAAAAACAACCAACAAAACGAAATGCTTACAAATATTTATTAGTTGTTACTTATCTTTTAACATTAGTAGATATCATTAATTTAATTGCCTCATCCATAGCAACAAACACAATTATTTATCAAAAACTATATCTCTCTCTTGCCTTAGGAAGTAGTTTAACCGTATTATTTTACATTATTGCTAGAAATATTAAAGAAAAATACTGCATGCAATCTAGCTTAGCAGAAAAAAAATATTCTCTTTTAAAAGTAGGCTACTTTCTTTTATTCTTCTTTCATACTTTAATAATATTTATCCTTCCTTCTTTAACCATAAATCCAATAGGAACAACCACATTTATTATATTAGGCATCTATTTTATATTAACCATTCTTTCTATAATCACATCTGCAAAAACCCTAAATCCTAAAACTACATTTCATTTTTGGATGATTACAATCATTGAAGCAATTACTTTAGTTTTACAGTATTATTTAAATAATATGCTTTTTCTTACCATTGGAAACATTGTTATTGCCTTCTACCTATATCTAACACTAGAAAATATGGGAATAGAAGAACTTGAAAGCTTACGTATCGAAAATACTTATAACAAAGAACAAAATATCGATAAAGTTTCTTTCTTGAAAAATATTTCTCACGAAATAAGAACCCCAATTAATACTATAGATGGTTTTAGTCAAATCATTATGGAAACAGAAGATATAGAAGAAATCAAAAAAGATGTTGCAGACATTAGAATAGCTTCTCGAGATTTAATTGATGTAATCAATGGAATGATTGATTTATCTATTATTGAATCAGGAGACTTAGAGATTATTCCAGAAAACTACAACATCTATGATGTTCTAGATAGCATTATTGAAATAACTAAATCAAAATTAAGAGAAAAAGATGTTGAATTAAAAGTAGAAATAGAAAAAAATATCCCAGAAGTATTATGGGGAGATTCAGAAAGAATTAGTCAAATCATTTTAAATTTACTAAAGAATGCTATTAAATATACAGAAAAAGGACAAATTACATTAAGAGTAAATAGAATTAAATCAGAAAATATTTGTCGTTTAAAGATTGAAGTGGCAAATACAGGAAGAATTTTAAAAGAAGAAGAAATTAAAAATATTTTTAATACAGAAAAAGAAATCAACCAAAGTAATTTAAATTTATCCGTTGCAAAGTATCTAATCGAAAAAATGGGAGGAAGTTTAGAAGTAAGCGATAATCAAACAAAAGAGTATTGCTTTACCGCAACATTAGATCAAAAAATTATTAGTGAAAAACAAAGTAGTTCTTCAAAAAGAGATAAAATCTTGAAACCATTTAAAGCAACAGGGAAAAATATTTTAATTGTAGATGATAACAAACTAAACCTAAAAGTAGCGGCAAGATTACTTAATCCATATGATGTTAATATTACAGAAGCAGGAAGTGGACAAGAATGTTTAGATATCTTGGAGCAAAATCATGATTTTGATTTAATTTTAATGGATGATTTAATGCCTGGATTAAGTGGAACAGAAACCATGACATTAATCAAGAAAATAGAAAGAATAGACGGATACTATATTCCAATCGTAGCAGTAACAGCAAACGCTACATCAGGTCAAAAAGAAAAATACTTAGAAAATGGCTTCGATGATTACTTATCCAAACCAATTAATCGCTTTGAATTGGATAGTATAATGAAAAAGTATTTAAAGGGAAATTTGTCGAAATAATTGACTAAATTTCCTTTTTCTTTTATAATGATAATAGGTGGTAAAATGAAAAAATACAAAGTTTTTTTATTATCGTTAATGAGCTTTTTTCTTCTTTGTAATGGAGTAAAAGCAACGACATTAAGAGATTTATATAATGATTTATCAGCATTAGAAAAAAGTTATGCAGCAGCGCAAAAAAAAGCCAATATGACTCAGTCAGAAATGAATAATGTAAAAGCAAGTATTGCTAGTACAGAAGCAGAAATTAGACAAGCACAACAAGATATTGTACAAGCAGAAAGTGATATTGCAAAAAGTGAAAAAGATATTGCTGCCAAAAAGGAAGAAACCAACAAAATGTTACTTTATCTCCAACTAACAAGTAGTAAAGGCAATAACTTATTAGAATATGTTTTTGAAGCAAATGATTATACAGATTTTATTTATCGATATTCTGTTGTTACTCAGATGACAGACTATAACCAGGGATTAGTAGATGAATTAAACAATTTAATTAAAAGTCTAAATTCTAAAAAAGAAACATTAGCAATCAAACAAAATGATTTGGCTCAAAAGAAAAATGATTTACAAGCAAAATACTTAATCGTTCAAGCACAATATAAAGATGATCAAGATGATGGAATGAAAGTATCTGACCAAATTGCTCAAAAGAAAAAACAAATTAATTCTTTAAAATCTATCTGTAAAATGGATCAAGATATTAATACTTGTAATGGAATATCTGCTGTTGATGGTTGGGTATATCCAATTGCTAGATTTACACAAACTTCAAGTTATGCAGAGTCCAGAGGATCAGTAAGACATTATGCTGTAGATTTAGGTGTTGCCGAAGGAACAACAGTAAGAGCTGTTGCAAATGGTAAAGTTTTAGCAAGATATAGTAGTAGTTGTGGTGGATTAGTCATTCAAATTCAACACAATTATAATGGAAGTAGCTATGTATCACTTTACATGCATATGATTGATGGGTATGTAAACGTAAACCAAAATGTTACAGCAGGACAACCAATTGGAACAAGTGGTGGAGGACCAAAAGAAATCGCCAAATGGGGAGATAGATGTACAGAAGGACCACACTTACACTTTACTATGGCAACAGGGGCAAGTACAATTGGAAAGTCTTCTCAAGCAGGTAGCACATTCAATCCTGTAAGATTTTTTCCAGCAATGAAAGGTGAAGGAGCAAGTTACTACGGAAAATAAATGAATTAGTAAAGTAAACTGTAAACTTTACTAATTTTTCTTTACATCTAAAAAAAATATTTTATAATAAAATTGAAAGTAGGGAGAATATGAAAAATATAGAAATTTTAAAAAAAGCAAATATTGATGTGGATAAAGGAATAGAACTTCTTGGTGATATTGAGATGTATGATGAAACATTACAAGACTTTCTTGATGAGTCAAAAGATAGAATGGAAAGAATACAAAAATCATTAGAAGAGGGAAATATGGAAAGTTACGCTATCGACGTCCATGCAATGAAGGGAGATGCAAATTATTTAGGTTTTACTAAATTAGCCGAACTTTCTTTAGCTCACCAATTAAAAAGTCAAGATAATGATATCAAGTACGTAAAAAGTCACTATGAAGAATTAATGAAGGAAACTTCTAGGATAATCGAAGTAGTAGAACAATACTTAAATAGTTAATCACATATTTTGTCAATCGACTGTAAAAAAAAGATAACTGTTTGTTGAATAGTTATTTTTTTTATTCTTTTGTGTTAAAATAATAAAGGAAATAGGAGGTATAGAATGAAAGAACAATGGAACGGCTTCAATGAAGGAGCATGGACAAAAGAAATCAATGTAGAAGATTTTATCAAAAGAAACTACAAAAAGTATGAAGGAGATGAAAGCTTTTTATCTCTTCCAACAGAAAAAACAAAAAAAGTATTAAAAGTATATAATGATATGTGTACAGAAGAAGTAAAAAAACATGTCATTGATATTGATACAGTTAATCCTGCAGGAATTAATGCTTTCAAACCTGGATATATTTGTGATGAAGATGATGTAATTGTTGGACTTCAAACAGATAAATTAGGAAAAAGAGCAATCGTTCCTAAAGGCGGAATAAAAATGGTTTACCAAGAGTTAGAAGCATATGGCTATAAAATGGATCCAACTCTTGAACATTTTATTAAAGATACAAACTTAGTAAAAACACATAATGATGGTGTATTTGATGCTTATACTAGTGAAATAAGAAGAGCAAGACACAATAAGTTATTAACAGGACTTCCGGATGCTTATGGTCGTGGAAGAATAATTGGTGATTATCGAAGAATAGCTTTATATGGTATTGATTATTTAATGGAAGAAAAGAAAAATGATTGGGACAACATGAAAATTACTGAGATGGATGATGAAACAATCAGACTTCGGGAAGAAATCTCTATGCAATATAGAGCGTTAAACGAAATAAAAGAAATGGCTTTAAGTTATGGATTTGATATTTCTAAGCCAGCAACTAATGCTAAAGAAGCAGTACAATGGACTTATTTTGGTTACTTAGCTGCAATTAAAGAAAATAATGGAGCAGCAATGAGCTTAGGAAGAGTAGATGCTTTCTTTGATATCTATTTCGAAAGAGATTTTGAAAAAGGAATCTTAACAGAATCTGATGCCCAAGAAATTATCGATCAATTTGTTATCAAATTAAGAGCAGCAAGACACTTAAGAACACCAGAATATGATGAATTATTCTCAGGAGATCCAACTTGGGTTACTTGTTCACTTGGTGGTATGACAAACGAAGGAGAAACTTTAGTCAATAAAACAAGTTTCCGTATTGTTCATACCCTAGAAAATCTAGAAAGTGCACCAGAACCAAACATGACAGTATTATGGGCAGAAAAATTACCAGAACCATGGAAAAAATATTGTACAAAAATAAGTATTGCAACGGATTCCATTCAATATGAAAATGATGATATCATGCGACCTGCAATGGGAGATGATTATGGAATTGCTTGTTGCGTTTCAGCAATGAGAATTGGAAAAGATATGCAATTCTTTGGAGCACGCTGTAACCTAGCAAAAACTTTATTATACGCAATCAACGGTGGTGTAGATGAAGTAAGAAGAGATTTAGTTATCCCTGGATTTGAAAAAATGACAGATGAAGTACTAGACTATGAAAAAGTAAAAACAGCATACTACAAAATGATGCATGAAGTAGCAAGAATTTATTCTGATGCTATGAATATCATTCACTACATGCACGATAAATATGCTTATGAAGCAGGACAAATGGCATTACATGATACCTATGTAAATCGCTTAATGGCCTATGGAGTAGCAGGATTTTCAGTAGCAGTAGATTCTTTATCCGCAATTAAATATGCTAAGGTTAAACCAATTAGAGATGAAGAAGGAATTACTGTTGATTTTGAAATAGAAGGAGATTTTCCAAAATTTGGAAATGATGATGATCGAGTAGATGAAATTGGAAAAGAAATTATTGAACAATTCTATAAAGAATTATCTCTTCATCACTGTTACAGAAATGCACACCCAACATTATCCATCTTAACGATAACTTCTAATGTAGTATATGGCTCAAATACTGGAGCAACTCCAGATGGAAGAAAAAAAGGTGTAGCATTTGCACCAGGAGCAAATCCAATGCATGGAAGAGATTCATCAGGAGCAATTGCCTCACTTAACTCAGTAGCAAAACTTGACTGGACAAATTGCTGTCGTGATGGAATATCCAATACTTTCTCTATTGTACCAGATAGTTTAGGACACAGTAATGAAGAAAGAATAGAAAATTTAGTATCATTACTTGATGGATATTTTATTCAAGGAGCACATCACTTAAACGTTAATGTATTAAATCGTGAAACATTAATTGATGCGATGAATAATCCAGATAAATACCCTCTACTTACGATTCGTGTTTCTGGTTATGCAGTTCGATTCAATAAACTTACAAGAAAGCAACAAGAGGAAGTAATTGCAAGAACTTTCCACGAGAAAATGTAATGAAAAAAGGTGCAGTTGCCTCAATTGAAACTTTTGGATTAGTTGATGGTCCAGGAATTCGAACAGTCGTCTTCTTAAGTGGATGTAAACTTCGATGTAAATATTGTCATAACCCAGAAATGTGGATAAGAGGAAAAGAGAATATTACTAGTGAAGAATTAGCCAAGCGAATTATCCGAAATAAACCTTACTTTAAAAGAAACAGTGGAGGAGTAACTTTCTCAGGAGGAGAACCACTCCTTCAAAGTAACTTTATCATTGAAGTAGCAAAAATTTTAAAAAAAGAAAATATCCATATTGCCTTAGATACATCTGGAGTAGGAAATGGAAATTATCAAGAGATACTAAAGTATATTGATTTAGTCATTCTAGATATCAAATTTACAACCAAAGAAGGATATTTAGCCCTAACATCACAGCCAATAGATGAATCATTAAAATTCATAGAAGAACTCAACAAAATTGGAAAAAAAGTTTGGCTTAGGCAAGTTGTCGTCCCAGGACTAATGGATAACGAAAAATACTTACAACAATTAGCAGATACTTGTCTTCAAGTTAAAAATGTCGAAAGAATTGAATTTCTTCCTTACCATAAACTAGGTAGTGAAAAATATGAAAAACTAGGGATTCCGTATCCCTATAAAGATAAAGAAGAAATGGATAAAACAAAATGCCAAGAACTTTATCAACACTTTATGGAAATCTATAATAGAAAGAAGATACAACAGTGATTTACTCTTCTTTCTTTTTTTCTTTAACTTTAGAGAAAAATATGAATCAGTATTTTTGCATAAAAAAGAAAAAATTATCCACACTAAAAATAAGGAGCGTGGAAAAATGAATGAAAATAATGAACTATTAATGTATATTTATCAAAATGCCAACATGGGAGTAAAAAACTGTACCAATCTAATTCGAATCTTACAAGGAAAAGATAATAAAATCAAAAAAATAGTAGAAGGAGAATTAAAAGGATACGAAGAATTTGCCAAAAGAGCAGAAAAACTAATCAAAAAAAATAAACTCAATCCTAAAGAAATAGGCTTAATGGCAGACGTCATGTCAAAAATAAGCATGAACATGGAAATGATGAAAGATAACAGCGATGCTAGAGTAGCCGATATGTTAACCAAAGGATTTACCATGGGAAATGTAGACATTACCAAAAAAATAGATCGCTTTGAAAAAGACGCTGACAAAGACATTCTAAAACTAGCAAAAGATTTATTAAATTTTGGCAAAGAAAATATTGAAATATTAAAACCATACTTATAGAATAGGTGATAAATTTGAAAGCACTAGTAACAGGAGCAAGTTCAGGAATAGGACTATATATATCTAACGAATTATTAAATCTTGGCTATGATCTATTTGTTGTAGCAAGAGATAAAAAGAAATTAGAAAAAATATATGCAAAGAAAAAGAACGTAACTATCATTAGTCTAGATTTAGAAGACAAAGATAATTGTTATAAATTATATGAAATGCTAAAAGATAAAGATATTGACATTTTAGTCAATAATGCTGGATTTGGAGATGCTGGTAATTTTAACCAAACATCATTACAAAAAGAACTAAGCATGATTGATTTAAATATTATTTCTTATCATATTTTAACTAAATTATTTTTAAAAGATTTTATTAAAAAAAATAGAGGCCGAATTCTTAATATTGCCTCCATGGCAGGATTTATGCCTGGACCTTATATGGCCACTTATTATGCAACAAAATCTTATATTGTAAGCTTAACTACCTCTATACAAGAAGAGTTAAAAAAAGATAAATCCAATGTCCATGTATCCATGTTTTGCCCTGGACCAGTAGAAACTAACTTTAATAAGGTTGCTAAAGTAAAATTTAATGTACCATCCATAGATGCAGAAAAAGCTGCCAAAATAGCAGTAGAAGGAATGTTTAAAAATAAAAAAATAATTATTCCGATGAATATGAAATTAAATTATTACTTAGTAAAATTAAGTCCATTAGGCTTAGTATCAACAATTAATGCTAAAACTCAAGAAAGAGTAGAGGATAAGTGAAAAATACGGTTATTCGAAATTAAGCGGACCTAAAGAAAAATTTAGTTCAAATTAATGGACTGAATTTTTTTGTACAAATAAAAAGACATTGATACACAACTATGTTACAATGTTTATAGCTAAAAAAAATAACAAAGTATGAGGTGTTGTCAATGTCTTTATCTAATTCTATAACAAAATTACTAAATATGGAAGATAATAATTTAATTTTAAATGAAAATTTTTTAGAAGAAAAAATAATTAACAATAAAAGATGTCTTATTATTGTGGGATATTTAAAAAACGACTTAGATTTCTGTCCTCATTGTGGTTGTATTAATAATAATACTATTATAAAAAAAGGAATTGAAACGTGCTTAATTAAGATAAATAAAATATCTGAATTAACTTCTTATTTGAAACTTAAGAAACAAGTATATAAGTGTAAAAATTGTAATAGAAAAATAACTTCTCAATCTAATATTGTTGATTATAGATGTAGAATCAGTAATAATGTTAAACTTGCTATTTTAAACTGTGCTAAAGAAATGATGTGTAAAAGTTTAATTGCTAGACTTTATAACGTATCTGATAATACCGTTCAACATATTTTTGATACTGTATTTTATAATGATACTGTGTATAAAGACTTTTTACCTAAATCTATTTGTATAGATGAATTTACTTTCAAAAAGAAAACATATGCTTTTAATATTTGTAATGCAAAAAACGGAAAAACTATTGATTTAGTTTTAGATAGGACTACTAACAATTTAGATAAATATTTTTCTCATTATACTGAAAAAGCACGAAAAAGAGTTAAATTTGTTGTGATGGACATGTATAGTCCTTATATCGATTTAATTAAGAAATGGTTTCCCAATGCTAAGATAATAATAGACTTATTCCATATAGTTCAATTATTAAGTAAAAGTTTA
>JAQXQC010000014.1 GCA_029100965.1 Bacilli bacterium
ACATAGACAATCATAATTTTAATTTAAAAGATAATTATAGATTAGATTATTTCTTATCTAAAAGAATATAAAAAAATACAAATTAATTATATAACTTGTATTTTCTCTTAAAATTTTCCAACATTTACTTTACTTCATCAAATGTTTTTTTCTTGAGGAATAGGGCAGTTAAATTTAATTATTTAAAGAAAATACTTATCTTTTTTCTGCTACTTTATTTGACTTTTTTCTGGAGTAAAGAAAAAAACATACCATGTTAGTGATATATTTTTTAAAACTTAAATAAATTTAATCCTATTGTTTCATCAAAATGGTGATCTACTCTTCCTTCTATGATGGTTATAACTATTTCACAAGTTGCACTAATGATGGCTCTATTTAAATGACCTCCAAAGACTTCTCCTTTTTCATTACCAGCACTCATATGGATATGCGTATAGAATTCATCGTTCATCGTACTGATTGTTCCTGTTAAGGATACTATCTCATAGTTTCTTGAAAAGTATTAGCATAGTACTTTTTTTCTTCTGGTTTAAATACTCCTACTGTAAAATCATTTGTAGCACCTAAGGATTGAACAGAAGCTAATTTAATTTTGTGATGAAGAGAGATTTCTTTTATTTTTTCTAATACTTCTTCTCCTTTATCTAGTCTAGCAATAATTGTATTTCCAAATTTTTTATATTCCATTTTATTCTCCTTTTATTTTATTGTTCCTATTTTATTGAGTGGCCATAATCTAAAGAAAGCTTTTCCTTGAATTTGGCTTCGTTCAATTAATCCTTTTACCCTAGAATCAGCTGAAACATCACGATTATCTCCTAGGACTAAATACATATCATTGGGTATTTTTGTTGTACAATTTACATGATGAATTTGGCAGATTTCTTCTAAAGTAAAGTCTTCAGTAACATCATCAGTAAATCTTTTGTTATATGCTTTTCCATTAATATATAGTACATCATCTTTATATTCTATATTATCTCCTGGTAGACCAATTACTCTTTTGATAATTAAATCTCCATCTAAATCTTTTATTACTACAATATCAAATCTTTTGATATCAGATAGTCGATAATTAATTTTTCCTAAAAGAAGAACCTCTCCATCTTTTAGGGTATCATACATAGAATCTCCTCGAACAATTACTGGAGTTACTATGTATGTTCTAATTAATACTACTATTATAATTATGATAAGATATGGTAGCCATTCTTTTAAAAATTTATTCATTTTATCCGCTCCATTGTTAAAATACTGAATTGAGAAAGAAATTCTTAATCAGTACTTTTTTGTATAAGTTCATTATACTAATGTTAATTTAAAAAGGCAAGTTTATTTAAAAAGGCAAGATATTCTACCTTGCCTCCTTTGACTATCTATTTTTTCTACTTTCTTTAATCTTGTATTGACTTTTTCTTGTTCTTAAGAAGTATAATTTTGCACGTCTTACTTTACCTTTCTTTGTTACAGTAATAGAGTCAATTCTTGGGCTGTTTACTGGGAATGTTTTTTCTACACCAACTCCACTGTAAACTGCTCTTACTGTAAATGTTTCTGAAATACCAGTTCCTTTTCTAGAAATAACGATACCTGTAAAGTTTTGAATTCTGTTTACTTCTTTTCCATTACGGAAATCTTTAATCTTACAACCAACTACTACAGTATCTCCTACTCTAAATTCTGGTACATTTGGATTAATTTGTTTTTCTGTAATTTTTTCGATTAAATTTTTACTCATTTTTTTCTTCCTTTCTCGATAAATATGTGTTTTTGCAATCATAATGGAAAACATCATCGAATTGCCACGTGTTTAATTATAGCATAAAGTTCATTTTTTTCAAGTATTTATAATACTTTTTATAATAAAATTTGCACATAATAGTCCTGATGTTGCTGGGACAAACATCATTGATGGGATACTTCCTCGAAATTTTGGTCGTTGTTCCTTGGAATATACTACAGGAACTTTTCCCTTAATGTGATTAGTATTTAAGTATTTTCTAATTTTTTTGGCGATTGGATCATAAGAGGTTTTTTTTATGTCTGCAACTTCTAATTTTGATGGTTCTAGTTTATTCCCTGTTCCCATACTAGAAATAAAAGTAATTTTTTCTTCTAGACATCTTTTAATTAATTCTTGTTTAATGACTATTGTGTCGCAAGCATCGATTAAGTAATCTATTTTATTTTTAAATAATTCTTCTATATTATCTAATTCTAATTTTTTGGTGATTTTTTTTACTTTGCAGTTAGGATTAATACTTAAAATTCTTTTTTCCATTTCATCAGTTTTATAATGGGTAATATTATTTTGATTGGCTATAATTTGTCGGTTTAGGTTGGTAATATCAATTGTATCAAAATCTACTAATATGATATTTTCAATACCACTTCTTATTAGGGATTCTACTGCATATCCTCCTACACCACCTAAACCAATGACTGCTACCACTTGATTTTTGATTTTATTTAAATTTTCTATTCCAATTAATTTTTCTACTCTTTCAAACATTTTATCACCTACATAAAAAAATCCCAGAGGGCCGACTCAATGAAAGATAAAACCATGCGCGTATACCACATGGCGGTAAATCGCACATACTACTTAGGATCCTTAAAAATTTTTTAAGTCTTCAACACATAGCATGTTTTAGATTCCCTTATATATCTTTAGTTGGTTTTATACATATTGATATCGTACCTTCTAGGTATTTTCATTGTATCATAACTTTTTTGACATTTCTACTTCTTTAACTTATAGTTAAGATGTTTTATGCTTTATTCAAATGAAATCCAAAGTTCCACCTTTAAGTGGAATTTAACTTTTCAAAGAAAAGAATGGAATTTAAGTCTTCATAAGATTATTTTAGTCAATAGGTTTGCTTTAGCAAATTCATTTTACCTTTGACTTAAATAA
>JAQXQC010000015.1 GCA_029100965.1 Bacilli bacterium
TTGAGGTGTAATATGAGTAAAGTTAGCAATACTTTAACAATGTTAAGATTGTTAGAGAGCGGTAAAAAGTATTCAGTGAAAGAGTTAGCAGAAAAATTGGAAGTTTCGCCAAGAATGATAAAATCATATAAGGAAGAACTAGAAAAATGTGGAATATATATTGATACTATTCTTGGCAGATATGGTGGTTATGTGTATCATAGAAAACATAATTACAATATATCTTTTGATTATTTAGATGTTGATGCAATAGAAAGTGTTATATATAAATTAGATCTTAAAGAACAGCAAAAATTAAACATTACACTAGAAAAAATAAGATCAATAGTTATTTATTCAGCAGACGAAAAAAGAAATATTAAAATTGATAAAGAAGATTTACAGAAAAAATATAATATTATTTCAAGAGCAATCCAAGAACAAAATATATTAACCTTTAAATTTCACAACAAAGAGCGACGATTTCAACCCTTTTCATTCACATACTATAAAGACTTTATTTATATTACTGGTTATTCAATAGATGAAAATGATATTAAAACACTAAATTTAAGTGGAATTGATGATTTAAAAATGTGATTTTGTAAAAAAAAGTCACATTTTTTTAATGGTACGATATATCGCACCTATAACTGTTATAATCTTTCTTGAAAGAAAAGTTTCTCCTATGTTAATTTGCTGGAGCAAGGTAGTAAGATGAATAATTTATTTGTTTCTCTATTATATCTTATAATTTCATTTTCTGCAACTTTGGTGATATATAAAAGATTTGGAAAATTTGGATTATATAGTTGGATGTGTTTGTTGGTTGTTATCTGTAATATTCAAACGATTAAACTATCAGAAATATTTGGATTAACAATTTCATTAGGAAATATATCATACGGAGCTTTGTTTCTTACAACTGATATTATAAGTGAAAAATATGGTAGAAGTTCAGCAACAGAAGCAACGAATTTAAGTTTTGTTTTTATGATATTATTTACTATTTTAATGTATCTATTTTTGCAATACACACCGTGTAATTCTGATTTTTCACAAAATGCTTTTGAAACAATATTTAGTTTTATTCCATGTATAACATTAGGAAGTTTAACCGCATATTGTTTTAGCCAACGCTGTGATGCCTACTTATATGAAAAGTTAAAAAAGAAATATAATAAAGTCTGGATAAGTAATAATGTCAGTACAATAATTAGCCAAGTATTAGATACTACTATATTTGTTTTAACTGCCTTTGTAGGAACAATGAAACTTAATGAAATTATATCTTTAATGATTACTATGATAATTTTTAAGTGGATCATAGCAATATTAGATACACCATTTATGATAATAACAACAAAAATAAAAAATAATAAGGATTTGGAGTGATTAATTATGAAAAAATGTTTATTAAATGAAGAACAAAAAACATTAAAGTCAAATAACAAGATTGTAAAATTTGACTATGAGCATTATATTGATGCTTGTAAAGTTATGGCTGAGGAAATTAAAAAAAATTACAACTTAGATAAAGATAATATCGAATTAATAGGTATGGCTAGAGGTGGTTTACCTATGTTAGTTACGTTATCACATTTATTAGGAGTAAGAAAAATATCAATGATTCAAACACAAATGAGTAATTCAGATAATTGCCACGATTACGGAAAATTTAGATATATGAGTGATAATATAGATAACTCTAAAAAAAAATGTATATTATTTGAAGACATAATTTATAAAGGAACAACTACAAATGGCGTTCTTGATATATTAAAACAAAGAGGAAAAGAAGTTCTTGGGGTATATTCTTTGATAATTGATAATGGCTTCAAAGAAATTGAAATACCAAATAATGATGTAGATATTAAATATGCTTATGACATAACAGAAGATGATTGGGTTTACTTTTTCTGGGAAACAGATTTAAGAGAGATAAAATAATAATTTAACATTTGGGAGGTGTTTATAATGATTGATACGAGAAATAATCCTATTGTAATTTCTGGCCCATCAGGTAGTGGAAAATCAGAACTTATAGAATATATCGAAAAGGAATATCCAACTTTTTTGGAAGCTACCGGAATAACAACTAGAGCTAAAAGAGAAATTGAAGTTGGAAGAATGTATTTTGTTAGTAAAGCAGAATTTGAAAATTTAATTTCAACAGATGGTTTAATAGAATATTGTATTTATAATAATAATTATTATGGAGTACCTAAAAGCGAATTTGAAAAATTGAAAGAATATCATTTAATGTTTAATGTTGGCTATTCATCAGCAAAGGAAATTAAGAAGATGTATGAAGATACAACTATGATTTATCTTATGCCACCTACAAAAGAAGAATTGCTTCGTAGATTAGGAGATCGTGGGGAGGAACGATATTTACTAGGTATTCAAGAAACTATGAATTATGCCTTAAAATATGATTATTTATTGTTATCATTGACTAATGATATGAAAACAACAACAGATGACTTTATGGATATTGTAAATCAAAAGGAAGAATCAAACCAAAAAAGATTAATATTAGCTAAAAACAAAGATTTTATAACTAACTTTTATAAAGGAAGGCGCTAAAAATGATTTATGAATTGAATTTAGATGACAAAATAGAAGTTAGTAAAATTAAAAATTTTTTAGCAGATAACTCTGATTCCGATTATATGCAAAGTATTGAATGGAATATTATTAGAAATGAAAAAACAAAATATTTTATATACTATGTTGAAAATGAAGAAATAATATGGAGTTGTAATTTGCTAGAGAAAGAGAAAAATAATGTTAAATATTTATATGCACCACGAGGACCTGTATTAAAAAATTCTAATTTTGATTTAATAAATTTATTCTTAAAAAATATAAAAGAATGGCTGTCAATAAAAAAATACACAACACTTGTAATTAATCCATATATAAATGAAATAGATTTAAAAAAGATTTCAAGCGAATACAATTATAGGATTACACAAAATAATGATTATAGTAATTTGCTTGATTCTTGTAAATTAGCAATTATGGATATAATATTTAATGAAGAAGAACTTATAAAAAAACTACCAAGTAAGTTTAGGCAAAATACAAGAAGATCATATCGTAAGGAATTAACAAGTAAAATTTCAAAAGAAGTAGATTTAAATAATTTTTACAAACTATATATTCAAACATCAGAAAGACATAAATTCAAACCACATACTATTGAATATTTCAAAAAACTTATATCAACTTATAATGATAACTTAATTTTTTTAGAAGTTTGGTATAACAATATGCCTCTAGCAATGAGTATCGATATTATTTATAATAATAAATTAATATATTTATACGGAGTTAGTTCAACTGAAAATAGAAATTTATTAGGAATGTATAATATGCAATGGGAAGCTATTAAGTATTGTATTAATAACAAAATACCGAAATATGATTTTGGTGGAGTATTCTGTGAAGAAAATGATATAGAGAATAAGGATTATGGGTTGTATAATTTTAAAAAAGGATATTGTTATAATGGATTTATTGATATTGTTCCAGATATAACTTTTACTTTTGGAGGTAATAAAAATGATTAATGTAGTATTTGAAGGATCAACTGGTGCAGGAAAAACAACAATCATAAAAAAAATAAAAAAGATATACGATAAAAAATATAAAGTCGGAATAACAAATGACATAGATAAAAGTTCCCCACTATATAAAGTTATTAAAGCAATGTTTGATGATAACGCATTAGTATCATTAAAAGAAAATTTTAACACATTAAGATATGAAACGTTGGTACAAGCAGCAGATTATTTGTTTTTAAGAGAAAAATTATATAGTGAAAATAATGATATAAATTTATTTGATAGAAATTATTGTTCTGTATATTCGTATCAATCTGTATTATTAGAAAACAATATAAATAATTCACAAGAGTTTATGAATGATGTACTTTCTTGTATGAAGTCTGGTGAAAGAAAAATTGATTTACTGATATACTTTGATATAAATTTAAAAACATCTTTAAAACGTTCACAAGAAAGAGATAATAGAAAATTTACAAAGCAAGAAAAAGAAACATTTAAAAAATTTAATGATAAATTAAAAGATTTTATTAGATACAATAATAGTGAATATAATCTTTTGGTTATTGAAAACAATGATACAGAAGAAGAAATAATCAACAAAATAACGAAAAAAATTAACGAAATAATAGAAGATAAAAAGAAAACAGAAGATGATAAATGGTATGAATTATACAGGATAGATATAGAAGAATTTGATAAACCTGATGATTATATTGAGTATAAACTTAAATATAAGAAAAAATTTATTAATAAAGTGATTCAATATGCTAAGAACAAAAAAGTAATTGAAATGGGTTGCGGTACTGGATTAATGGCGGGATATTTACAAAAGTTAGGATTAGATGTTATTGCACTTGATTTAAGTCAAGCAGTTTTAAATTACGCTTGCGAAATAGCAAAACAATCAAATATTATATCTCCTTGTAAATACGAACAAGGTGATATACTTAACTTAAAATATAAACCAAATACTTTTGATGTATCATACAGTAATGGTGTTTTAGAACATTTTACTGATGAAGAAATAATTGAAATTTTAAAGCAACAAATGAATATTTCTAAATATGTTATTTTTGGAATACCAAGCACATATTTTAATATGAATGAAAAAATGCTAGGTAATGAACGTGGACTAACATTAAAAGAATGGAAATCACTTATTAATAAAGCTGGTGGAAAATTAGTAGAACAAACAAGTTTTCACTACTACAAGTTATATAGAAGAATATTTGAAGTAAAAAAATGGTTAAAACCTAAAGCCTTTTGGTTATTTGTAATAGAAAAGAAGTAAAATTTAAAATGATAAAAATAAAAATTACCAATTATATGTTATAATCAAAGAAGGAGATGATATATATTTATGAAAAAAATAACTTATGTGACTGGAAATTGGTCTAAAATAATGAGTGCTAAAAACATATTAGAGCCACTAGGAATTGAAGTTGACAATGTAAAAATGGAAACAACAGAAATTCAAGCTGATACTGTGGAAGAAGTTGCAATGCACTCTGCTAAAGAAGCAAGTGACAAATTAAAATGTGCGGTATTAAAAAACGATACAGGATTATATGTAGAAGCATTAGGTGGCTTCCCAGGACCGTATACACATTATGTAGATGAAAGACTTGGTGAAGACGGATTATTAAAACTTCTTGATGGAGTTGATAATAGAAATGCTTGTTTTATTGAAGCATTTGCATATTGTGAATATGGAAAAGAGCCTATTGTATTTAAGGCTATTACCAAAGGAAAAATAGCCAAAGAAAAATCTGGTACGTATGGTTGGAGTTGGGATTTCATTTTCATACCAGACGGTTATGATAAAACAATGGGAAATTATCCAGATGAAGAAAGATGCCACGTTTGGAATACCGATGCTTATACAGAATTAGCTGATTACTTGAAAAACAAGGAAGATTAATAAAATGGAAGAAATAGGTTGTTATTTTAAATTTGAAAAAATAATTGGTAATATTTATCACGATACAAATTTACTACTAAGTTCTGGTAGAAATTGTCTAAAATATATTATTAATGAAAGAAATATAACAACATTATTTCTTCCATATTTCTTATGTGAATCATTAAGCGAAGTTGCTGTATCTGAAAATGTAAAAATAGAATTTTACCATATTGATAATAATTTTATGCCATTAGATATAGATGAAAACAAACTAAATGACACAACCTATATTTACTTTGTAAATTATTATGGATTATTTAAAGATAATATTCAAAAAATTATTGATAAATATAAATATGTAATAGTTGATAATACTCACGACTTTTTTAATAAAGACAATTACGGTGTAGATGTCATATACAATTATAGAAAATATTTTGGAGTTCCAGATGGAGCTTGTATAGTTAGCAACGATTTAGTTCCTAATTCTAAATACTCTAAAGGTAAAAGTTTAGATAAAGTGATTGAGATGTTATCAAGAGATGAAACAGGACAATACTTCCATTATCCAACTTTTTTGGAAGCAGATAAACATTTTAGAAATGAAGATTTATGCTATATGTCTAATTTCACTGAAAATTATTTACGTGCAATAGATTATGAAACGGTACTAAAAAATAGATTAAGAAATTATGAGATGCTTTATGAATCACTAAAAAAATATAATCAATTAGATTTATCTTCGAAACAGTTAACATATATGTATCCACTATTTGTATCTGACGGTGAATCTTTAAGGGCTTACTTAAAATCTAATAATATCTATTCATTAAGGTTATGGGCTAATATAAATTGGAATGGTGCTAATACAGATGAAATAACAAAAGCAGATAATATGGTTTTATTACCAATAGATCAACGTTATTCAGATAATGAAATGGAATACATTGCAAGTGTAATTGATAAATATTATTCAAATAATCATAATAAAAGTAAAATTTTAGTCAGGGGAAAATAATGAAAGAAAAAAAGAAGAAAACATTTGCTTGGTTTCAAGTAATGAAGAAGTCAATAGTGTTTTAAACAATATGAAATCAAACTCTAAAGTATATTTGAAATTGATAACAGTATTACAATTACTAGGTAATTTTGAAGGAAAAACAAAAATTGATTTCTACGATAAAATAGATGATGATAAAGAGAAGAAAATAAGACTTTGGTGTACTGATTCTGATGATAATCTATTTGTATTTTATGGATATTCTTCAGATAGAACTGATTTACTAAAAATCACAAAAGGGACAAACGAAGAAACGTTAGAATATGATTTAACTTTAGCAAAAAAGTTTACTCTTAATTCTAATAATATAAATTTTACTAGATTTAATCAAATTTATGGCTTTAAATTTGGAAGATTAATAACTGACAGTAATAAAAGTATGCACCCATGATTGCAGACATCTCACATTAAAATATCAGATGATTTAAATCCATTTTTTTCGTAGGTTTGTTTATCGTTAAAAACACAACCACATCTATGAAAAAATTTAGGATTATAAGATAGTGTAACTTCAATAACTTTATATTTTATTCCATCAAAATTTTTTACTTTATAAAAATTTTCAGTTAATTTTACATTATGGTCTTCTATATTTAATAAATTTAGTATACAATATTCTTGTGACATAATTAAAACCTTCTTTCTTTGTTTTTGTGTTTAAATTTATTTTATCAAAGATGGTTTAATGTGTCACTTTTTTAATGTAATAAAATAGGTGGGTATTTTTCTTAACACCCACTAAATATTATAGAACCTAAAAAAATAAAACAAGTCAACTGGCTTGTTTTTATTTGTATTAATAAGAGAATATGCTTGAAATTACAATTAATTTTTTTAGATGATTTATTTTATCGAGGAACTGGACCTACTGGACCTCAAGGTGAAGCTGGTGCACAAGGTATTGCTGGAGCAATTGGACCAACTGGACCTACTGGACCTCAAGGTGAGGCTGGTGCACAAGGTATTGCTGGAGCAATTGGTCCGACTGGACCGACTGGTCCTCAAGGTGAGGCTGGTGCACAAGGTATTGCTGGAGCAATTGGGCCAACTGGACCTACTGCTACATTATTATATTTCTTCTTGTTTTTTATGTAACATACATGTTAAATCATGTGAATAAATTATACCAATTGCTTGCAGGTAAGAATAAATAATAGTAGAACCAACAAATTTCATTCCACGTACTTTTAAGTCATTGCTAATATTATCTGATAATTCATTTGTTGTTTTTCCAACTTCACAAATAATTTTCCCCTTTGTAAATGTTTCTAGATAATGATAAAAGGTTCCATATTCTTTTTCGATTTCTATAAATATTTTAGCATTATTAATACTTGCTCTTATTTTTAATTGATTACGAATAATTTTTTTATTTTGTAATAATTCTTGTATCTTTTCTTCAGAGTAATTAGCAATCTTTTCTGCATTAAAATTATCGTATGCTATTCTAAAATCATCTCTTTTATTTAAAATACACTCCCAAGAAAGTCCCGCTTGAAAAGACTCTAAAATGAGCATTTCAAATAAATAATCATCATTTGTATTTAATCTTCCCCATTCATTATCATGATATTCTATATATTTTTCGTTATTTAAGTTACACCATTTACATCTTTGCATTTTTATCTTCCTTTAATACTTTTTTTGGAATTTTCTGAATATTTTTCTAAAATTGAATGAATAGCTTTTTCTTGAACACTTTTTTCCATAAGTAATTTTTCTTCTGATAATTCAAGAGCATTGGCAATATCATAAATCAAGAATTCATTACTACAGCGAATGCTACATGTTTTTAATATTTCTAAAAAATACTGAATTGAACTTTCTTTGGATAAACAATATTTTTCTGAAATGATTTCCATTATCCCTCGAACAAATAGATAAGAAGATAGATAAGATAATCTAAAAGAACAAGATTTACCTGGTAAGATTGGATCATCTCCATAAGTTCTTTCTCTTGATTTTTTTAGTAGTTCTTTCATACTATATATTTTGTCTTTATCTAAACTAACTAAAACTTCTTGATGAGATAAAAATTCTTCTTCTAAATCTAATCCAAATAATGGCAATGCCTCTGCAACTCCTTCAGAAATTGCTTGATTTCCTGCCATAAATTGTCCAAGAATAATATGTGAAAGTTCATGAATTTCATTTTCTATGCGTTCAATTTCTTTATTGTTAATATCTTTGTTTTCTAAACAATTTTGACTTAGACCAAAGGCTAGATTAAATCCATCTAAATCATAACAAGTAACAGCTTTTCCTCCACCTTTTTTTCCTTTTGAAAATGTAGATGGAACTTGTAGTAACTTAATAAAATTATCATCTGGAACAATATAAAGATAAAGAAACGGTTTTGCATTACTGGGATATTTTATTTGTAATTTTTCTAACATTTCTAATTCTTTTTGAAGTCTAATTAGATAGTTTGTATATATTCCTTTATCATATTTTTTAGCTAATTCACTTGATAGTCTTATTTTAATTTTTTTATTAAATATTCTTAATTCTGAATTTTTGATATACTCTCTTAATTCGTCTCTTTCATACATTTTTTATTTCTCCTTTTTGGTTAAAATACTTAAATAGAATCATTCTTTAAAATAAATAAATTGATGGGTAAGTATTTTTCCCTTAATGAATATTAAATTTTACTATTTTTCATTTTTATTCCCTCAGGTATAACAATCATTACTTGATTCAATATATTGTGCTTTATATTTAATTCTTTTTGATTAACCAATTAGCAATATCAATGATTTGAACACCCTCGTATTGATAATCATCGTGTCCTGTCCTAGCAATTATCATTTTAGGATAAGCATCTTTAATTTGTAATAAAGGTATTACTTCTCTTTTAAAAGTATCATTTTCAAAATCATTTCCTATATTATCTGAAACCTGTATATATATTTTTTCATTTCTTTTCATTGCAACAAAATCTATTTCTTTTTCATGTAAAACTCCAACATACACTTCATAACCACGTCTTAATAATTCTATTGCTACTATATTTTCATACATACTACCGTAATTCATATTTTTTGTTCCCTGAATAGCGTATTTCACAGCGTGATCAGATAAATAATACTTATCTTGCGTGGCTAGGTATTTTTTCCCTTGTATATCGTATCTTCTAATTCGATAAAAAGCAAAAGCTTCACATAAATATTTAATATATGTTCCAACAGTCTTATCATTCGTATCTACTTTATTTGCATTCAAAGAATCCGTTAAACTTCGATAAGAAGTTAATCTCGAAATATTATCAATTAAAAAATCATTAATACTATCTAATAATGGAATATTTTGTATTTTATTTCTCTCTACAATATCCCTTACTATCATTGTTTTATAGACATCTTTAATATAATTATATTTTTTATCCATGCCCTTATATAAATAAGAACCAGAAAAGCCACCTTCTAAAACGTATCTATCAAAGATGCCCCTGTTATTTTCTAAATTGTGATATTCTAAAAATTCTTGATAAGAAAATGGATATACCTCTATACTATAAGTTCTTCCCGTAAATAAAGTAGCTAAGTCACTTGATAAAAGAAAAGCATTGGAGCCAGTTATATATATGTCATATTTTTTTTCGGCATGAAAATTGTTTATCGCTTTTTCAAAATCATTGCACATTTGAACTTCATCAATCAAAATAAAATTATTTTTGTCTTGATTGTATTTTTCAGAGACATATTTAATTAATTCTTTATACTGTTTTAGTTCATCAAATTTATCGAGATTATAATCAATATAAATAATATTTGCATTAATATCATTTTCATTAATATAATCAATAAACATGTTAAGTAATTCTGATTTTCCACTACGTCTAACACCTGTAATAACTTTTATATCTGGTGTCCCCATAACATCTATTACATCTTGTAAATATTTTCTTTTAATGGTTTTCAATTCTATCACCTCAAATAAAATTATACGCCTTTATTTCGCAAAAATCAATTTTTTCTGAGTTTGCGAAATAAAAATATATTGTGTTTTTCTCTAATATGCTGATACTTGTCAATTTTAGTCATTTTCTTTTTCTCCTTTTTGGTTAAAATACTTAAATAGAATCATTCCTTAATAAAAAGAATTTGATGGTTAAGTATTTTCCTTTAAAAAATAACAAAAAAAGAGATTTCCTAAAAAATCTGTTTATTTACTCATTACTTTTTTAGCCCAACCTCTCTTCTTACATTTAGGGCATTTTAAATATCTCGTTGTTCCTATATGGGGAGCAAAGGCTGCTTCTTTATAGGTAGGAATAAACTTATCATGACAAGTTTTACATTCATAATATCCAGCGTCAACTTCTAATTTTAGCCAAGCAAGGGCTGTGATTACAAAGATTAAGGTTGCTAGAAAGATAATGGTACTAAGAAGTTGCCCTTCTTCTAAAGAAAAACTTGCTAATAAGATTAATCCTAAATAAAAGGTAGTAGATATCATTACGCCAATTCTTTCTGCAAAGATTAATTTTTTATTTTTCTCTTCATCTTGTCTTGCTAATTCTAATAATATTTTTTCATTTTTTTCTTGATAATCTTTCATTTCTATTTTCTCACCATTTAGAAGTTCATTGACCGTAATTCCTAAAATGTTACATAACTCTAGCATAATTCCAGCATCTGGTAGGGATAAACCTCTTTCCCATTTAGATACTGCTCTATCAGTAATAGATAACTTTTCTGCAAGTTGTTCTTGCGTTAAATTCTTTTTATGTCGACATTCTTGAATAAACTTTCCAATTTTTTTTAAATCCATAAACTTCCTTCCTTTCAACCTTATTTTACACTAAATATGCTTCTATTTACACATACTGTTGGTTTGGTTGATGAGAAAATACTTCAATTTATTTTTTTTCTAATTCTCTTTCTATCCAGAGGATAATCACTTCTACAATATAATCAATTTCCTCTTTTGATAATTCTTTTCCTTTTGGGATATGATGAATTCTTTCCAAGCAACCTCTACAACAACATCCTGTTGCGTGCTGGGCAATGAATACTGGGTGAACTTGTCGCATAGGTGTTTGTTTACCATCATTTTTAGGATTTTCGGGGGCAAGTCTCTTACGAATTAATTCATAGGCATCTTTTCTAATTTTATCGATACCTTTTTCTTTTGTATACAAAATCATTTTAGTATTCAAATGAAATGAACCTCTAAATTTTGTTTTAGCTAATGAATCTAATAAATTTGAAATATCCTTATTCATTTGTCTCTTTCCTATCTTTCGTTACTTCTGCAAATTGATAATGAATTACTTTTGCTAAATCTTTTAAATCAACCTCTACTTGATAACCAATTTTTCCACCACTAAAAATTAGAGAAGAAAAGTTTTTAGCTGATGAATCAATAGTAACTAGGAAAGGCTTCTTTAATCCAATAGGAGAACATCCTCCATGAATATATCCAGTCAAAGGGAATAATTCTTTTTGAGGAATCATTTCAATTCTTTTCTCCCCTACACTTTTTGCACATTTTTTAAAGTCTAATTCTTCTTTAACAGGAATCATAAAGACATAATTTTTCTTCGATTTCGCTACAGTTACTAATGTTTTAAAAACTTTTCTTTCATCTTCATTTAATACTTTAGCAACATCTACTCCACTTATTGCAGAGGTATTGCCATAGAAGTATTCTTGATACTTAATTTTCTTTTGATCTAATATTCTCATTACATTTGTTTTTTCTTGTTTCATTCTATCACCAACGATTTTTTCTAAATTTAAACTTTAATTCGTTCTTTTTTGTTTATATTTTATCAAAAATCTAAGAAAAAAGCTTTAGTTTATAACTTATTTTATACAAAAAATACTTATTTTTTGTCTTACTTTTTTAATTATTATAAACAGTAAAAAAAGTAACAATAAATCTATAAACTTTAGTCTTAAAATATCACTAATTACGTATATGTTGCATCTAATCTACTTAATTTATTAACATAAATTTATAATTTTGCTTAATTCATCTATTCCCTTTAATATTATCTATGAGGTGCTCTTTGTTCATAATTTTTCATTGTTATATACCTAGAAATATCTATGAAACTGTCCTTACTTAATTTTACTAATGTTTTTTCAAATTTATAAATACATTTAGATTTTGGGTCATAAAAAACAAATAACATCTGCCCATCACCCGTTAATATAGCTTGACCAAAATCATCAATCTTAAATTGAGGATTATTTTCATATAAAGAAATAGTACCATCTAAATCTCCCAAAGAAAAATTATCATAGTAATACCCCTTTGCTGGATGGGTATGACATACAAAGAAACTGTCAAATTGTGTCTTTCCACTTGCTAAAGTATCAACTATTTTTGTAGTTTCAGCATCAAAGTGTGCCACCCTTCTATGAATGTCAAAATTATGTTCATAGAATCCGGTTATTTTTACGAAGTTGGTTTTTTCATTTTTATTTTCACCTACTCTATGAACGTTGCCACACAGTATAAAAGTATATTCTGAGTCGTTATCTTGGGTTCTTTTAGCTAATTCAACCAGTCTATCTGCAATAACCTTATCAAGTATAATTGCAGACTTTGGAGCTGATGGTAATAAATTTTTATCAACTGGCGACATATCCCCATAATCATGTTCTTTTAGATATTTTTCTAATCCCGAAATTTTTTCTATCATTTTTTTTGTAGTTTCTCTCATATTTAAGTCTCCTTTTTTTCTTTTTTAATATTAACGACTTACTTGACACTCAAGTAAAAACTGTAACTTGTTTAAGATTAATATTTAACTTTTCAATTAACACATTTTATCTATCTAAAAGTTAGTACTTTAAACAAAAATCTTAAATAGCATAACGTGTTATATTATTTTTTCTTAATATCTTCATTTTCCTTAAATGCTTCTTCAAAACATTCATTTAATATATTTCTATATTCATAATCACTAAATTGATACTTTTGCAAAGAAGGAAACTTTTTTTTCATAAAATTTACATTTGTAAAATAATTTTTAAATTCTTCTTTTGATAATTCTTTTCCTACTTCTTTTTCTAAAAATATTTTTATATCAAAAACATCTCCTACCGTTGTACCAATAAAAAAATCTTTATCCATTTCATATTGACTAATTTCTTCACGATTTTCTATATTATAACTTTTTTCTAAATTAATAGCTTTTTCATAAATATTTCTAAAATAATTTAATTCTTTACTAAATCCTAATTTTATAACAAATTCTTTATTTTCCAACAAGAATTCAATTTTCTTTTTTGCATCAATATAATTCATATATTTTGTTTCATCATCTTTATTGAATTTACAAGCATTCGTATAAATATCACTATCCATAAAGAAATTTTTAACATAATTTTCTAAATATTCATTAACAGTTTCAATTAGAGCCCTATAAGCAATATCTTTATTATGATATTTTGATAAATAATCATTCATAAAAATATATGGTTTATCATCACATAAATCTCCAACTACTGGATATCTTATATTATAAAAACTTTGAATAATAGAATTTTCACTGATTTTATTTTTATTTTTTAATGCTCCTATGATTAGTAATATTTTATATTCATCTTGCAGATAATGATACATTGCTTTATCACCAAGTATTCTTTTCTTATCATCAATAGTCATTTGTAACACTGGTGCAATATGTTTTTGTCTTTTTGCTAAAATACCACTTATTACATTATGGTTTTCGTTTAATTCATTTTTTGTAAAAGTTGATAAATAAAACTTTTCTTCATCTAATTCTCTATCTAAATTGTGATAACCTTTATAAAATTCCTCACTTCCTTGTGCACCAAAATAGTCATATGTTATTTGTTTAGAACCACTACTTTCGTAATTATTAAGATCCCATGTTACATCTACACCATAATATTTTCCATCAATTTTAACAGTATTAAAAGAATGACTATTTTGCTGATTTTGATATTCACAGTCAATTCCCTGTCTTTCTAATAAAACTTTAAATGTCAGTGCAATACCAGCACAAGTCAACTCATGATATAAATTTCCTGTTAGAGTTCTTAATGCATTATCAACTCCATATATATCTTTATCTTTAAAATATTTTACATATTTTGTATCAAAAATTAAACAATCATGTATATACATTGTTTTTTGAAGTTCTGTCCAATCTTGTGATATATCTTTTTCAATATATTCAAAATATTTAACAATTTCTTTTAATTCTTCTGGTTTGTAATATGTCCTTTTTTTATAATCAATTTTATTATATTTAGTTTTAATATTTGGATTTAATCCACTTAATAATGATATTCTAATTTTATCATTATGTATTTTTTCCAAATCACTACTTTTGATATCTTTTAAATTTTCAAATATTACATATCTATTTTCATTTATGCTATTGATAAATTCTATTGTTTCATCATTCAATTCGTCAATCAAATAATCACCATTTATATTTCCTTTAATACCCATATATAAATTCCTCCTCTATTTGTAATTTCATTATTACATATATGGTATGTCCAAGTCAATTACTCCATTAATCTAAATTGTAACTTTTATTTTTGGATATTGCCTATAATTAGAAAATTATTTGAAAAAGATAATATTCTAACTTAGTCATTAAATCTAAAAAAAAGCAAACGCCTTTCTTTCTAAGCAATTTTACTTACTTCAACTATCTCAGATTTTAATCATTTAAAAACTAACGTTCAATTAAGATTTGATGATTAAACAAGATAATAAAGTGCTACTTATTTTATTCTTAATTTTATAATATCTGTATCTTTTAATTCTCCTATTAATAGAGAAGAGTTTTCATTATGTAATTTATAATTACTATTTACACATTTTTCATCGAAATTAGCATAACAATACTTACAAAAGTGTTTACAAGAATTATATACTCCAATATCTACCATTTCAACACAATGACATTTCTTTCCTTTTCTAGCATGCCATTCTTTTTTATATAATTTAGAGGTTAATTTAAAAGCAAGTTCATAGGATAAACATTCTCCTTTACTAAAACCATATTCGCATAAATCTCTATCCTCAGAGCAAGTATGAACAATAAGATTATGTTCTCTAGCACTTTTACTAAAGGACTCTCCTATTACTTTATAATCTTCTTCCGAAAGATTTCTATAATTTAAAATTCTTTTATTTTTTCTTACGTTTTTATAATCATCAAGAAAAGAAATAAGTATTTTACTAATATATCCATCAAGATTCTTGCATAATTTTTCAAATGCTTTGATATGATAAGTTAAGGAATATTTATCACTTATAAATATTGGATCATATCTAACTACTACATTATCTTTTCCTAATAATAAAGATAATTGTTTAATTGCTTCTATGATTTTTCTTTTAGATATTACATTTGGTTCAATATCATTTTTATAAGAAGTTAATGTTACATGAAATAAAATTGGTTTTTTAATTTCTTTAATACTATCTATTATAGGAATTGTGTTTTTAGTGCAAAAGAAAATAGCATCTATGGCTGAGAAATTAATTCTACTAACTAAATTTGGATGAAACGGATTTCTAACATCAATATATCCTTCTCTATATCTATTCATAAACCATTTTGAATAAAATGCGACAACGTCTGTTCTTCCACTTACATTTAATATCCTATTTTCCTTCTTTAAATGTTAATTATAGATACTATCTCTAACAGAATTTGCTAATTTTCTTTTTTCTTTTTTAGGAATAAATTTATTGATAAAGGAATTATTTTTATTATATTTTAATCCCAAAAAAGCTAAGGTGCTAAAAACTATTGCGCCAATAAAATTAACAAATAAATCTTTCATGGTATCGTTTATTCCAATATCAAGGTAACCGTTTTCAATAACTTGAAGAATATTACCTTCTTTATCATAGATAATAGTTTTATCAATATCTTTTATTAAAATTGGTTTATTTTCTTTATCTGGATTTAACTCTACTGATGATATTTTTTGTACAATCGTATCTTTTTGCATATCTAAATTAAAAAATTTATCTCCAGCATATTCAAAAAATTCCCATAATACTCCAATTGTCATAGAAAAGCAAAAAGCAACTAAACATAAATAAAATGGAGATAACTTAATTGATTTACTATTTTTATTTAATAAGTCTACTAATGAGCATCCCACTGCGGTTGCTAAAAATCCATTAATGGTATGTAACATTGTATCCCAATTGGGAATGATTCCATAAAAGTTATTAATTTCTCCTAATATTTCTGCTGAGAAGATAAATAAATATATTGCTATTTCTAAGCCATCTGGTAATGTTATTTCGAATTTGTTTTGAATAAATAATGGAGCAAATAATAATACAAGTGATAATAAACATAGCAGGGCATTATTTAAATCTCCTCTTAATAGTTGTAATATCATACATAAAATAACTAAAAATCTTAATATAATATAAATTGCTAAGGAACTTCTTCTTGTTTCTTGATATGCCATTTTTATTAATTTTTGAACTTTTATTTTTTTCATTTTCATCTTCATACTCCTTTTTGAACTTTTGATAATTGTTTTGAATCATATTTTCTAATTTTTCTAAATCAAGTTGATTAGGGTGAGATAATGCTTTGTCAAAATTTTCTATTAAATTATCTATATTTGCTCTGGAAAGTTCTTGTTTTTTTTCTGGTAAAATACTTAAATATTTTATTTCTTATTGAATTATATTATTAATAAAGATGGGGATTTATTTTATATAATATAAAAAATATATATTTATAAAAACTGCAATGTTAAATTCTTCTTTTATTAATGTTTTTAAAAAATAATACTAGTATTATTTTAAGTCAAGTGCATTTTTAGGACATCCTTTAATACAGTTACAACATAGTATACATTCTGTACCATTTTTTCTTTTTCTTGAATTATCTAATATCTCTACATTCATTGGACAACTATTTATACATTTATTGCAATGAATACATTTGCTATGATTACATTTAACTCTTAAATATGAAAAGTAACTAGCTGGTTTTAAGAAAACAGTTACAGGGCATATATATTTACAAAATGCTCTGTTATCTTTAAATATAAATGCTAATAATATTCCTAAAACGTAATATATTATATTTCCTATAATAAATGACCAAAACATGATATTTTTTAAATAATCAACCTTAAATATAAATAAGACTGATACAAATGTTAATGATAATAAAAATATAATATATCTAATCCATCCCAATTTTTTTCTATTACTTTTAGGGATTTTATATGGAAGAAAATCTAATACCATTCCTGTCCAGCAAGCATATCCGCACCAGCCTCTTCCAAAGAAAAATGGACCAGCAATTTTTGCTACAAAATAGTGGATGGTTGCAGCTTCAAATACTCCTAGAAATAAATAATACCAAAAGCCTTCAATTTGCATATTTTCTCTACATATAATTCCTAAATAAATAAGCATATATAGTCCTACTGCTAACTGAACAAAATTTCTTGCATATTTGACTTTATGTTGCATTAAATACATCCCCGTTGATAGGCAAATTCCTATATAATTAAAATTTAATAAATAAAATAAGTTTTTTGTTGATGTAAATAATGATATCGCTACCGTTTCAAATATTAGCATAGTTATTAAGATAATTTTATTTTCTTTAATCAAATTTAGAATTTCTTCATTCTTTCTAATAAATGTAATTTATTTAGCTAATTCTATAATGTCCAACAATATCGTTACGATATTCTAAAATATCTTCTTCATAATATCTTTGATAAAAATTAGCATGATGGATAATAAAATTTATTCCTTTTTTATTTCTATTATCTGATACTATTCCAATATGATTTTTAAATACAACAATATCTCCACCTTGCCATTCTTTTATCTTATTAATATCTGTTGTTAAAGCAATAGCGTTATTATCTAAATATACTTTTAAATTTTGTACTCTTCTGAAATCAATATTTTTATCTATAACATCAATATCATATAAATTTTTATTTGTTTTTATATGTTCATTTACTAAATTCATTAAATCATAACCAGCATTTTTTAATGCAAAAGCAACTACATCAGTACAAACTCCGTATTCATCATCAGGATACCCTGTAGCATAGTATTTGCTCTTATATTTAGGGTTTGTTTTTATATAATCTTTTGCATTATTTAATATATCTATCTGATCATCTACACCATCATTATCTCTATCGATATTGCTTTTATAAGTTTGGATATTAAAATCTTTATTGGTATATTTTTTATGAGGAAT
>JAQXQC010000016.1 GCA_029100965.1 Bacilli bacterium
CGTGAGACAGTTCGGTCCCTATCCGTCGTGGGCGTAGGAAAATTGAGGAGAGCTATCCTTAGTACGAGAGGACCGGGATGGACCTACCTCTGGTGTATCTGTTGTCACGCCAGTGGCAGCGCAGAGTAGCTATGTAGGGAAGGGATAAACGCTGAAAGCATCTAAGCGTGAAGCCCCCTCCAAGATGAGTTTTCCCATTACTATAAGTAAGTAAAATCCCAGAAAGACTAACTGGTTGATAGGCTAGAAGTGGAAGTGTAGCGATACATTGAGCGGACTAGTACTAATAGATTGAGGGTTTAATCTCATAAATTATATATCAATAGTAGATTTGATGACACACATTATCTTGTTTTCAGAGAACAATTAATAATAAATATTTATATTGGTGATGATAGCAAAGTGGTTCACCTGTACCCATACCGAACACAGAAGTTAAGCACTTTAACGCCGACGATAGCAGAATATGCAAAAATAGGAAATCGCCAATATTTTTTTTGCCCAAAACCTTTAAATAAAGGAATTTGGGCTTTTTTTGTACATAAAAAATATAACTAAAAAATTATATTACTTTTCAATAGGGAAATTATTGATAATTTTTCCATTATAGACATTTTTATAAACATTTGATAAAATACCTATAAAGTAGGTGAATACATAAAATGAAAAAAATATTTAAAGTTTTAAATTCATTATCAAAAAAGGTAATTAATCAATATACATTAGCAGTTTTAGTAATATGCTTGTTTATCAGTTTATTAAATGTAAGCACTGGATATCGCGAAGAATTATTAAAGCAAGAACAGCAAATGATGTATGAAAAAAAGAATCCAATAGGTATTACTAACTATCAAGAAAATAAGGAAATTAAATTAAGTGAAGATAGTGCAGTTGAAACACAAATATCTTGTTACCAAACAACAAATACTGAAGAATTAAAAAATACAGTGTTGGAGAATATATATCTAAATTAAATCAATTATTTCAAAGCAATAACAATTATTTTTCTTTTTTATATCAAGATTTATATAGTGGATACACAGTATCTTACAACGAAGAATCTCCAATATTTACAGCAAGTACAATTAAAGCACCTGCTATGATATATTTGTATGAAGAAGCAAGCAAAGGAAAAATAAATTTAAATGAAAAATTAACCTATACTAGCAATTTTTATAGTGGCGGAAGTGGTATTTTACAAACCAAACCAGTTGGGACAAGTTATACAATAGAACAATTAATACAATACTCTATTCATGACAGCGACAACATTGCCTATCGAATGTTAATGAACCACTATGGAAGAAAAAACATTCTAAATTATTGGAAAAATTTAGAAACAAAAAATATATATACTTTAGATACTATTTGGGGAGTAACAAGTGCAAAAGATGCTTCTATTTATATGAAAGAAATGTATCGTTTTTCCAAAGAAAATAATACTTACAGGAAAAGATTATTACAGTATTTTAAGGGAGCAGAATGGAAACTAATTACTAACAAAGATGGAACATTTAATACAGCAAACAAAGGTGGATGGAGTGGAACTGCAATTCATGATGTTGCAATAGTTTTTGAAAAAAATCCATACCTACTAATTATTATGAGTAATACTGGAGAAAGCGATTATCAATATCTTTTTCAAACAACCAGTAAATTAGTTGGACAAATGCATGAAGAGTATTGGAAATATAAAGTTCAAAAGTGTGGTTCAATTAATCTGTACTAATATTAGTAAATATTTTTATATAACAGGAATATTTTAAGAAGTATTTTAGTTTGATATAAGCAATAATCAGAAAATATCCTTCAAATTTAAATTCATTTAAAATAATAATAAATAGAAAAAATAAACAATCAATCCAGATAATAAGGCATGAATAATTCTAGCAAAAAAGAATGGTAAATAGGAAATATCCGTATCAGCAATTTGAGATAAGACTTGCAAATGTACAGATAATCCCCCAAAAGAAAGAAACATAGTAGTAATAACAACTTTATAAATAGCAGGAATTGGGAGTAAACTAAGTTCTTTGATTCCCATCGTCATTTCCAATATTCCTTTTAAAATTATCCCGGGATAAGCTGAAAGATGTAAAGCTTGAATAATCAAAGACGAAACAATCAAAAAAGAAGTTAAAGTACCTAAAATTAGTAATAAAGTATCAATAGCATTCTTTATTGCTCGAATAAATAAAAAACTAAAATTTTGACTTTTTTCAATGGTAAGAGTATAATTCGAACTAGGGGTATTATATTTTCTAAAGAATAGTCCAATAAGAATATTTCCAATAAAATGACTAAATAAAATAATTCCACCATATTTTTCTTGATGTAAAAAAAATACTGATACAGTAGATAAAATAAAGATAGGATTAGAAAAATGAGTAAAAGTAAGAATATGCTCAGCTTCTTCTTTACTAATTAGATGTAAATCATAATAACACCTAGTATTCCTAGCATTACTAGGAAACCCACCAATACAAGAAAGGAAAAAAATGGTAACAGCATTTTCACTAACACAAAACAATTTACAAAAAGCATTTTTAATTACTTTAGGAATATAATTAGTAACATGATATTGAATTAAAATATCAGAAATAACAAAAAAAGGAAACATAGTAGGAATAAGAGAAGTAACCCACAAATGAAGAGAATAAGCAATTGTATTAGAAACCAATATTTTATGAACAAAAACTTCTACTAAAATAATAAGAAAAGAGAAAATAATACAAAAA